>JANTFM010000259.1 GCA_024763475.1 Acidobacteriota bacterium
GAGGAAGGCGGCCGGAGTTTGGTGCCAGCTACCGAAACGAGACAGGGAGGTCAGTGCCAGTCACTGAACTGGGTAGAACTGGGTAGGGGAGTTCGGTGACTGGCACCGAATTGCTACAGGGCATCGCGGAGGAAGGCGGCCGCGTCCTCGGGGGGGGTCGGGTTGATGAAGAGGCCGGTACCCCACTCGAAGCCAGCCATTGGGGTTAAGCGCGGTAGGATCTCGATGTGCCAGTGGAAGTCGTGCTCGAGAGTCGCCCAGAATCCGGCTCGGCGCACGTCGACGTTTGTGTTGGGGCCGTTGACGAGCATCCAGTTCAAGGGGGCATCGCCCAGGACGATGTCGAGGCGGCGGAACACCGTGAGCAGGTGAGCCGAGAGCTTCTCCGTGTTGGCGTCGCTAAGCGTCGCGAACTGGTGGGTGTGCTGGCGCGGGTAGAGGTGGATCTCGTAGGGGAAGCGTGAGGCATAGGGGGCGAACGAGACGAAGTCGTCGTCGACATGCACGATGCGCGTGCCCCGGTCGAGTTCCTGATCGATCACATCACAGAAGAGACAGCGCTCCTTGAGTTGGAAGTAGCTCCGCGCGGCGGAGAGCTGGGTCGAGACGAGCAGGGGAGTGACCGGCGTGGCGACGATTTGCTGGTTGGGATGATGAATCGTTGCCCCGGCCGTCTCGCCGTAGTTCTTGAAGAGCAGGACGTACTTGAAACGGTTGTCCCGCATCAGGTCGCTCATGCGGATGCGGCTCGCGGTGAGTGCGGCGGAGAGCTGCAGCAGTGGCATCTCCGCAGGCTTGACCCGGTGGATTGGGGTCTCGATGACGATTTCGTGGGCGCCGATGCCTCGCATGCGATCGTAGAGGCCGATCGCCCGGCGGTCGATCGAGCCTTCGATCGCGAAGACCGGCTGCTTGTTGGGGATGACGCGCACGACCCAGTTGCTGGAGTTCGCACCGCCACGATCCCGAACGGCGTAGAGTTCGGGAGGCGTGCGGGTTTCCTGACCTGAGCAGAAGTCACAGGGTTCTGTATCGCTGCTCGGGACGGGTTGTGGGAAACGAAACTCTCCAGGACGCCGGGATCGCTCCATCGCGATGGTAACCCAGCGGCGGGAGAGGGGATCGTGCCTGAGTTCACTCATGTTCGGTCTCCGTGCATGGCGGACAGGAAATGCCGAGTCCCTACCCGTGGGATATGCCGCAAGGCGAGGCGCTGGGAAGGTTATCTCCCAAGGCCCTCAAGCGAGGTGCTGGGAATGCTATCTCCTGAGGTCGCAAAGCGAGGTGCTGGGAACGTTATCTCCTAAGGCCCCAAGGCGAGGCGCTGGGAAGGTTGTCTCCCAAGGCCTCAAAGCGAGGTGCTGGGAATGCTATCTCCTGAGGTCACAAAGCGAGGTGCTGGGAACGTTATCTCCTAAGGCCCCAAGGCGAGGCGCTGGGAATGGAATCTGCTTGGGCCACAAAGTGGGGTGCTGGGAATGCTATCTCCTTAGGGGATGGATTGCCCAGCCCCGGTGGTGGGGATAATGTATGTCCGCGGGAAGGGAATAACAGCGAGCAGGACGAGTGTGAATCGACCTAAGTCCGACAACATCACCTGGAATCAGGCCACCATCGGCCGCGAGCAGCGCGAGGAGCAGCTCGGGCAGCGGGGTTGTGTCCTCTGGCTGACGGGGCTGAGCGGGTCCGGCAAGAGTACCGTGGCGAGAGCCGTCGAAACGGCACTGCTCAAGCGTGGCCGGCTGGCCTATGTCCTCGATGGGGACAACCTCCGGCACGGACTCAATGCAGACCTTGGGTTCTCGGCCGAGGACCGCGACGAGAACATCCGCCGGGTCGGCGAGGTGGCTGGGCTCTTCGCAGATGCGGGGGCCATCACTCTCGTCTCGTTCATTTCGCCCTACCGCGCTGCCCGTGAGCGCGCCCGGCAGGCGGCGCCCGAGGGCCGCTTTCTCGAGATCTACCTCGACGTGGACCTTGCCGAGTGCGAGCGCCGCGATCCAAAAGGCCTGTACGAGAGGGTTCGTGCCGGCGAGATCAAGAACTTCACCGGGGTCGATGCTCCCTACGAGCTTCCCACCGAGCCGGCCCTGGTTCTTCGTACCGCAGAGCTCAGCGTGAGTGAGAGCGTCGCGGCGATCCTGGACCTGCTCGTCGAGCAGGGATTCTTCCCGGCTGACGCCGGAACGCAGAGGGGACGGTCCGTGTGAAGAGCTACAACCTGAGCCATCTCCAGCAACTGGAGGCGGAGAGCATTCACATCATCCGGGAGGTCGTTGCCGAGTGCGAGAACCCGGTCATGCTCTATTCGGTCGGCAAGGACTCCTCCGTGATGGTGCGCCTGGCCCAGAAGGCCTTTGCGCCGGGGAAGATCCCCTTTCCGCTGCTCCACGTGGACACGACCTTCAAGTTCCGGGAGATGATCGCGTTTCGGGACCGATTCACGAAGGAGATCGGCGCCCATCTCATCGTTCGCCAGAACGACGAGGCGCTCGCGCGGATCGGCGGCTACGACCACTGGAGCTGCAGCCAGTGCGCGGACATGCTCAAGACCCAGGCCCTGGTGGCAGCGCTCAAGGAGGGTGGCTACGACGCGGCCTTCGGCGGCGCCCGCCGGGACGAGGAGAAATCGCGTGCGAAGGAACGGATCTTCTCCTTCCGTGACAAGTTCATGCAGTGGGATCCGAAGAATCAGCGGCCCGAGCTATGGTCGATCTACAACACCTCCCACGCGCCGGGAGATTCTTTTCGGGTCTTCCCACTCAGCAACTGGACCGAGCTCGACGTCTGGCATTACATCTACGCAGAAAAGATTCCGATCCCGGATCTCTACCTCGCGAAGGAGCGCCAGGTCATCCGTCGCGATGGCATGCTCATGCTCGCCGGAGAGTTGAACCATCCCCGGGAGGGAGAGCAGGTGGAGACGGTCGTCTGCCGCTTCCGTACCCTCGGCTGCCAGAAGTGCACGGGCGCGGTCGAGTCCACCGCGGACACCCTCGAGGACGTCATCGAGGAGACGATGCTGGCTCGCAAGAGCGAGCGGGAGCACCGGGCCGTGGATCAGGATCGTGACGGATCGATGGAAGAGAAGAAGAAGGAGGGCTACTTCTAGATGTCCAGGAACGTGCCTCTCCTCGAGCAGGATGAGAACAAGGACCTTCTGCGCCTCGTCACTGCGGGCAGCGTGGATGATGGCAAGAGCACGCTGATCGGCCGCCTGCTCTTCGAATCCAAGGGGATCTACGAGGATCAGCTCGACGCGGTGCGCAGCGCCTCGGGCCGCAAGGGTTCGACCCAGGAAGGCCTCGACCTCGCGCTCGTGACCGATGGGTTGAAGGCCGAGCGTGAGCAGGGCATCACCATCGACGTGGCCTACCGCTACTTCTCGACGCCCCGGCGGAAGTTCATCATCGCGGATACGCCGGGTCACGAGCAGTACACCCGCAACATGGCGACGGGGGCCTCGACGGCCAGCCTGGCGATCGTGCTGATCGACGCGAAGAACGGCGTCCTGACCCAGTCCCGGCGCCACGCGTTCATCTCTGCGCTCCTCGGGATTCCCCACGTCGTCGTCACCGTGAACAAGATGGACCTGGTGGACTACTCAGAGGCGGTCTTCAACGAGATCGTCGACGAGTTCCGTGACTTTTCCGCCAAGCTCGATCTGCACGACATGACCTTTATTCCGATTTCCGCGCTCGTGGGGGACAACGTCGTCGAGCGGAGCGAGCGGATGAGCTGGTACCAGGGCAGTACGCTGCTCGGATACCTCGAGACGGTGCACATCGCATCCGACCGCAACCTGATCGACCTGCGTCTTCCGGTGCAGTACGTCTCGCGGCCGGACTCGGAGTTCCGCGGCTACATGGGGACTCCCGCTTCGGGCGTCGTCCGCCCCGGGGACGAGGTCGTGGCCTTGCCCTCGGGCAAGACGAGCCGTATCGCCAAGGTGCTCGGGCCGGATGGCGAGGTCCCCCAGGGCTTCCCGCCGATGCCGCTGACGGTGACCCTCGAGGACGAAATCGACATCTCCCGTGGGGATACCCTCGCGCACCCGAACAACGTGCCTCGGGTCGACCGGAACATCGAGGCGATGATGGTCTGGATGGCCGAGGAGCGGCTGGTAGCGGGCAAGCAGTACCTCGTGAAACATGCCACGAAGCTGACTCCGGGTGTTTTCGCCGGGGTGCGCTATCGCCTCGATGTGAACACGCTGCGCCGCCAGCAGGCCGACACCCTGGAGCTCAACGAGATCGGGCGTTGCGCCCTCGAACTGGCGCGGCCGATCGCTTTCGACACCTACCGGAGGAACCGCACGACCGGCTCGTTCATCGTGATCGACCGGGCGAATCACAACACAGTGGCTGCGGGGATGATCGTTGGGCGGGAGCCCTCGGATCAGGTGGTGGACGAGCAGCGGCGCACGACGACGGCGCGCAGCGAGCTGCTCTCCGGGCAGGAGAGCCGGATCGAGCCCGACGAGCGAAGCCGCCGCCTCGGGCACGAGAGCGCAACGATCTGGCTGACGGGGTTGACCGGTTCCGGCAAGACCTCGATCGCCTACGCCCTTGAGCGCCGGCTCTTCGACGAGGGAGTGCTCTCCCAGGTCCTGGACGGAGAGAACGCCCGTTTGAGTTTCAGCATGGATCTCGGCTTCAGCGCGGACGACCGCGCGGAGAACAACCGCCGTGCGGCGGAGGTCGCGAGGCTCTTCAACGAGGCCGGGCTCGTGACGATCTGCGCCTTCCTCTCTCCCTTCGAGGAGGAGCGGCGCCGCGCCCGGGAGATCGTCGGCAGCGATCGATTCTTCGAGGTCTACCTCTCCGCGCCGCTCGCGGTTTGCCGCGAGCGGGCCTCGGAGGGACTCTACGAGCGGGCCGAGACGGGAGAGATACGCAACTTCCCCGGTATCAGCTCACCCTACGAGGTGCCGATCCACCCGGAACTCGACCTCCCCTCCCACGAACTCGACATCGACGAATGCGTCGATCGGATCGTCGCCCTGCTTCACCAACGCTTCCCATCGCCGCCGTAGGGACGAGTCCGAACGCAGTGAGGTCCGTCCGGATCGTGCAACGCACGATGCGCGCTTTGCGCGCTGCTGTTGTTTCCTGCGTCAATCGGTGCGGTGTAGAGCCGCTGTGGTGTAGAGCCGCTGTGGTGTAGAGCCGCTGTGGTGTAGAGCCGCTGTGGTGTAGAGGTGTTGCGCGGAAACGACGCTGCCGCCGGCAGCATCGCGCTCCGCGCGACCGGGCCGGCCTCGGTCCTTCGTCCCTCGGGCTGGCCCCTACGGAAACCGGCGTTGTGGGTCCCTGCGGTTGTTGTGGGCCTCCGCGGTCGTTGTGGGTCCCTGTGGTTGTTGTCGGCGTGGAATCGTGGGGTGTCGTGGGGGGCGGAAGGGATGTGGCGAGCAGCGTGGTTAGGGGGGCTCGCGACGGGCATTGTTCGCACGGCAGATCCAGCGGTGGGGGTTCTGGCGGATGTACGCAAGAGCGCGGGAAATGCTGTCTTCGTCAGCTTCGCGCAAGACGCGGTCAAAGTATCCTCGTTGCCAGAGGGGTTTCGTCGGCGGCCAGCCCATACGTCGCGCTCGGCGCGTCGCATCGCTCTTGAATCTCCTCATAACCATCTGCAACGAGGTCACTCCGCCCGCTGGGAGCGACAGAAGTGCATGCGTATGGTTTGGCATCACAACAAAGTCGTGCACGACGAGTCGCGGGAACGCTTCGCTCAGGGCCCTCCAGGCTACTTCGATCTCGTGGCCGGTCTGTGTGAGCACGATGGCATTGTCCTGAATGTGTGCAAAGGCGTGCTGCGACTTATGTGTCCTTAGTGTGACGAAGTAGGGTCCAGTTGACCGGTAGTTGTGGTTGGGACACCGGGGTCTTGCCTTTCTGCGGACAGGGGTGGTCTCGATC
>JANTFM010000260.1 GCA_024763475.1 Acidobacteriota bacterium
GAGTCCCGTGCTTGATCGCTGTTTCGCCCGCCGTGTGGGTCTCGAGCCCCTTGGCAATCTGGTAGCCGTAGCGGGGGCCCTCGGCCTGGGCCAGGAAGGCCAGCAGCACGAGGGAGACACAACCCGAGTTGAGCTCCTTCTGGAGTTTGCGCACGCGCGCATCGTCCGGGTGGGGTCCCTCGGGTGGGGGGAGTTGTGAGGTATTGGTTGTCATGATGTGAATGCTAGTGTAGATGTCACAATAGTCAAGAAGAAAAATACCCTTTGTTTCAGCAGATCCGCCCCAGCCGCTGCAACAGATTCCTCACCAAGCCGTTTCTCTGGAGCGGATCCCGGCCCTCCCCCTCCGGGGCCACCGAAAGGACTCTTGCCATGGCGTCGTTCAAGCAGTGGAGGGTCGGTTGCCGTGTCGGGTGCCTCGGTATCGCACTCCTCTCAATCGGAGGCTGCGTCCTCTTCGGCTACACGGTCACCCAGCCATTCCGCAACGCGTAGACACCCGTGAACAGCTCGTCGCGGAGCAAGGTTCCCAGGAGAACTGTGCGCCGCCGCCGGGTGGCGTCGTTTCCGACGATCGCGTGCAGGTTTTCCAGCGCGTTCGTGCGCGAATCCAGCCCACCTGCGCTGAGCTCAAGTCCTTCGAGGACACGATGACAGCCGCCGAAGAGAGCGGGCAAGCGGTCGAGGCGGGTGAGGAGAGCAAGAGCGTGTTGTTCAAGGACGGCTTGATCGATCCAAATCGACGGATTCAACGCTTCAGTAGTGGCCGTACTGCCCAGTCGTTGCGTGAAAATCGTAATTATGTTTGCCACTTTTCACTATTCGTGTATGATCAAGCCATGACAATTGTCCGCGATGTCGAGCCGCAGGTGCTAGCGCTATGCAAGTCGTTCCCGGTGGTGACAGTCACCGGACCGCGGCAGTCCGGCAAGACGACTCTCTGCCGCCGTCTCTTCCCCGACAAACCGTACGTCTCGCTCGAGTCACTCGATCAGAGGTCGTTTGCTGCGAGCGACCCCCGCGCTTTCATTGCAGAGTACGCGGATGGCGCTGTCATCGACGAGGTGCAGCGAGTTCCGGAACTCTTGTCGTACCTCCAGGTTGAAGTCGATGAGCGACCAGACCCAGGCCGGTTCATTCTCACAGGATCGGCGAACTTGGCCTTGCTCGAGTCGGTCTCCCAGTCGCTCGCGGGCCGGACCGGGATCATCAGTCTCCTGCCCTGTTCACGAGTCGAGTACGATCGTTTCCCAGGGGCCGCACCGGCCCTATGGGATCAGCTTTGGCGGGGAGGGTTCCCGGCGATACCGGATCGCTCAATCAAGCCACTGGACTGGTTCGAGACCTACGTCGCCACCTACGTGGAGCGTGACGTGCGACGAATGACCCGGGTCGCAGACCTGTCGGCGTTCCAGGCCTTCCTCGGACTACTCGCTGGACGCACGGGGCAGTTGCTGAACTTGTCCGGACTCGGTGCGGACACGGGTGTTTCACATAACACGGCCAAGGCTTGGCTATCCGTACTGGAGGCAAGTTACATCGCGTTTCGGCTGCAGCCCTTCCACGCCAAGACCCGCAAGCGTTTGGTCAAGGCTCCCAAGACTTACTTCTACGACACCGGACTCGCTTGTTATCTGCTCGGAATCCGGTCCGCCGAGCAGTTGAAGAACCATCCTCTGCGCGGGGCTATCTTCGAGAACTACGTCATCACCGAGATTCAAAAATCGATCCTCAACAGCGGCCGACGTCCCGGGCTCTCGTTTTTCCGCGACCACGCGAAACACGAAGTCGATCTTCTCGTTGAGCGTGGCGGCAGCATCATTGCCGCGGAAATCAAATCGGGCGCCACGATAGGAGGCGATTTCTTCGCCGGTCTGCAGTGGTTGTCCGAGCAGACCTTCCTCCCCGAGGGCCTTCCCCTTCAGCCGAGGCTCGTCTATGGCGGCGAATCCCGGCAGCGGCGCACGCGAGCTGAAGTGATCCCCTGGTTCTCGATTGGGAAGGTTCAGTGGTGAGCAGAAGGAGCACTGCATGTACAGAACCCTTCTTGCGATTGGACTGGCAATACTCGTCTAACCCGATAAGGGATAGGAAATTCCAGGGGGGGTTCTGTTGATCGTGGGTCCGAGATGCGCGCAGTGATTTCGTGCCCGGGCGGGGTGTCAGCGGGATCTTGAGCCGACATGGGGTAGACGAGGGGTTTGTTCTTCCCGCGGTACTTCGGAAGGCTTTGGCAGAGACGCTCTCCCGAGAGCGGGAAGCCAACTCTCTTGTGTGGAGTTGGCTGGAGTGCCGATGCGGATGCAGTGCAGGTTGGAGAGATCCTCAGCGTAGATGCCATTCTCGTGGGGACGGCTTTCCGCATCAACATTCAGGTCCGTCGGCCCGCGTGTGATGGTCAAGGCTCTCGAAGACAAGAAGAGCCTGCTGGCTCCCGGCATCTGTGCCGCCGTGAGCATTCAGATCCCGATCGCCAGTTTCCTGGTACTCACCCTCGCCCCCATCGGCCGCCGACGGGACGGGCGAATCCCGGCACGTGCTGCCTCAGCCCGCTTGGCCGCCTGGATGGCTTCGTTCCTGGTGGCGCTGTCTGTTGCTGTCTTCTCCGGCACCGTTGCGGTGACCTTCAAGGCCTTCGAGGAACGACTCCTCTTCGGCCTGGTTCCCTGGACGCGGTGGGGCGCCCTTGCCGGACTCCTTGCGGGTGTCGTCGGAGTCGCTGGAGTGATCCTGGCGATTCGTGCGTACAAACGGAACAAGCTGCCCGTCGCCACATTGTCCGGTTTCCTGCTGACGGGCTGTGCCGCGATCCGTTTCGCCGCGTTCCTGGTGTGGTGGGACCTGGGCCCGTTCTGAGCGAGCTTCAGACCGAACCCTTCGGTCCCAGCCATGCGCCATACAACTCCGGTCGGCGATCCCGCAGAAACAGGGTGCGCGCATGGGAGCTCGCAACTTGGCTGAGATCCAGGTTGCACACCAAGGTTTCTTCTGTGCCCTCACCCGCACGTGCGACGACGACGCCTTCCGGATCACACACGAACGACTGCCCCGCGAAGCTGAGCTTTTCCTCCTCTCCCACGCGGTTGCACAGCGCGGTGAAGTAGCCGTTCTGGAACGCCGCCACCCGCATCTCGGCCTCGTACAGACCTTCGGGCCACTCACCCACCGCGCCCGCCTGGGGCACGACGACCACCTCGGCGCCGTTGACGGCCAAGGCGCGCATGTATTCGGGATAGTGGCGGTCGTAGCAAATGGCCACCCCGACGCGGCCGAATCGCGTGGCAAAGACCGGAGCCCCACGGTCTCCGGGAGCGTAGTACCCCTGTTCGTGAAAGTGCGGGTACTCGGTGATGTGAACCATGCGAACGACACCGAGCAGGGAACCGTCGGCATCGATCACCGGCGAGGCGTCGTAGGTGTGGCCGTCGTCTCCCAGCTCGAAGAGGTTGAGCACGATCACAACGCCCAGTTCCGCGGCGAGAGCCGCGAAGGCCTCGGTCGTCGGCCCGGGAATCGTCTCGGCGTGGGCAGCGGCATCGGGTCCGGCCGGCACTTGGGGATAGAAGGGCTCAAAGGCAAGTTCGGCGAAGCAGACGAGCTGCGCACCGTCGCTCGCGGCGGCGCGGACGGCGGCGAGACCACGGGTGGTGTCAGCGCTACGGTCACCGGTCGCCCGCTGCTGGACGAGGGCGATCTTCATCATTGTCCTCCTCGGTTGTCGATCCGCTTCGATTCGAGCTCCTACCCTCTCACACGGCGGATCGAGGGATCAAATCAACCTGGGTGAGGTGTTGATTCGTGAACGAGATCTCCAGGTGCTGCTGGAAGCCTCTGCGGAGGCCGCGGCAAGGGTCGGTACGGCCGTCCCTCTGTTCGACGAGTTCATGCGCCGCATCATGCCTGGGGGGGAGTGGCGGGACTGAAACCGGATGGGCCGCGAGGATCTTCTCTTGCCGCCTCCTGCGCGGTTGACTCCGGACAGGTCCCTTACCAATCCCGCTCCCACACCTTGCCGCGGAGGTCACAGAGCTCCTGCGATCTAGGTCCACAGCCGTGGGTCGAGCGAGACGGGCCGCGGTGTCCCGATCTCCATTCGTCGGAACTCCGGGTGGGCGGGATTGAGTACGAAGTTCGACTCATCGGGAACGATCACCGACGGGACTTGCAGCACGCACGAGGACGCTGACTTCACCCAGGATGTCCCGATGTCCTTGGTCTGTCTGGGGGCGGGCTCGGCCCGCCAGTGCCTGGGAAGAGTCGATATCGTCCCGACCAGGCGGGCCGGAAACGACACCGGGATGCTGACGAGATCGAGCGTGTACCGAGCCTGGGAGTCCAAGTGCACCAACAGCTCCAGCATAGCCAGCGACAAGGCGCCAGAGACATACACAACGCTTGTGCCGGAGTGATTCCAGCGGCCACCGGCGATCCTCGCTCCCTCACCGGAAAAGGCAGAGTCGGCGCGTCGGGTCTTGACCAAGCGCCAGGCCTGAATCACGAAAGGACGCCGTATTCGATGCGAGTCAGTAGAGCTTCCACTGCGCGGCTACCGGCCTCGGTGCTCATCAGGTCGAGTGGAATCCGGTTGTTGAGGCCGAGCTTGGGGCTCAACAGCCACTCCCGAGCCGCATCCCGCTCTTCGAGCACTTCAACGGCGAGCTGGAAAAGACGAGCCATCCGGTACAGCCGATCGCTGATCAGGCCATTGAGCACCTTGCGAGGGTCCTGCCGGAGGCGACTGATGGTCTTCTGGCTCGTACCCAGGGTCCGGCTGATCTCGACGTCCGACAGCCCCAACTCAGCCTTGATCCTCTCCAAGGACAGCGAGGGTAGTCCTTCTTCAATTCGATCCGCCAGCTTGAGCGGGTTTCTCAGCCCCCGGCCCAGCACGCGTGCGCCCCCGAGAAGTTCGACTAGCTGTGCTGTGCTCAAAATCATTCTCCTGGTCAATTGCCCTAAACGTACTGGACATATGACCCGCTGTCAAGGGGAGAGCTGCGCTTGAGGAGAGCGGTCAGCTCAGCCCATCCACACCCCATAGCGCAGCGCCAGAGGAGCGCCGGCCCCCAGCTCAGCGCGGCGAAGGGCATTGTCAACTTATCGCGAGCAGAACAGGGCACCGACAGCGCCTAGCCAATGGGACGAATTGGATCCGGCGTTCGTGGCGTCGTTCCAGGTCTCGAAAGAACGATCTCGCAGCAGCCGGAAGTTCTCCGCGAGCAGATGGTGCCGACCGGGGCTGAAGACGTTCTGGATGACGCCGTGACCAGACAGACACATTCGATTGCCCCGTCGCCCTCCTCGTCCGCCGGTCCTCGGCAGACTGCCGCCGCGGCAGGGTCTAGCGACGGTTTCGCGGTGCGACCAAGCTATTACGCCCCCGACTGCGCGTTGAACTACGAACGAGGCTTGCTTTTCAGAGAAGTATTGGTGTGAGTCGGGCTCCGAAAGCGTAGCGGCCAACCCGAGCGAAGAGAGGCCCGCCTGCCCAGAGCCTGTCGTTGGGACTGCCCCCTGCAACCCCCCGTGGAACTCCTCGAGGGGTTGTTCCGCAAGCCACATCCCCAGAACTAACAGGGCAAGGGTTCCGAAATAGGCGATTCCCATCAGCAATCGTTTGTCGGCACTGACCTCGTAGTAATCCTCTTTGCGGCCACGGATGGCGCGGGTGAGTCCCATCAGGCCAAGCAGCAGGATCAAGAAGAGAATCGGGGAGTAGGTCACAAGAAACAGGGCAATCCCGATCGCGTATCCGGCAACCCAGATCCACCGGCTGATCACCCCGACAATTCTCCCTCCGTCCAAGGGGCTGATCGGAATCATGTTAAACAGGTTGATCAAAAACCCGGTCGATGCCAAGGCGTACCAGAACAGCGAGCCCGTACTCCAGCCGACAAGCAGGCATACCAGTGC
>JANTFM010000261.1 GCA_024763475.1 Acidobacteriota bacterium
GCCCCCGCGAGAAGAAATAGCTGACAAGCAGCTGCACGGAGGTCTTCCGACCATGAGTGAGAAGAAGCAGGTATTCGTTCCCTTTCTGGATCTCAAGGCCCAGCACCGCCCGCTGAAAGATGAGCTGATGGCGGCCTTCTCCGATGCCGTGGACAACACGGCCTTCGTGGGCGGGCCCGCGGTGGCCTCGTTCGAGAAGAACTTCGCGGAGTACTGCGGGGCGAAGCATGCCGTGGGGGTGTCGACCGGTACGGATGCCCTGCGGCTGGCCTTCCTCGCGGCCGGAATCGGCCCGGGTGACGAGGTGATCACCGCCGCGAACACCTTCATCGCCACCTCGGAGGCGATCAGCCAGACGGGGGCGACGCTGGTTCTCGCGGATATCGATCCGGCGACCCGCATTCTCGACCCGGCGGCTGCGGAGGCCGCGATCACCCCGCGGACCAAGGCGATCGTGCCGGTCCATCTCTATGGGCAGATGGCACCGATGGACGAGTTTCGGCGGGTTGCCGATAAGCACGGCCTGCTGCTGATCGAGGATGCCGCCCAGGCCCACGGCGCCCGCTGGAACGGGCAGCGAGCCGGAAGCTTCGGCGACCTGGCCTGCTTCAGCTTCTACCCCGGCAAGAACCTCGGCTCCTGCGGCGAGGGGGGTGCGGTAACGACCGGCAGCGCAGAATACGCCGAGAAGCTGGGCCAGCTCCGGGACCACGGCCAGTCGAAGAAGTACCACCATGAGATTGAGGGGTTCAACGCCCGGCTGCATGCGATCCAGGCGAGGTTCCTCGACATCAAGCTCAAGCACCTCGACGGCTGGAACGCCGGCCGGCGGGACCGGGCCGACCGCTACCTCGCGGCGATGGAGGAGATCCCTGGCGTGCGCCTGCCCGTGACCCGCCCCGAGGCCGAACCGGTCTGGCACCTGTTCGTGATCGAGACCCCTGGTCGCGACGAGCTGCAAGCCTTCCTCGGAGAGCGGGAGATCCAGTCGGGCCTGCACTACCCGATCCCGCTGCACCTCCAGCCGGCGTATGCCCGTCTGGGCCTTGGCAAGGGCGCCTTCCCCAAGGCGGAGAAGTCGGCCGCCGAGTTGCTGACGCTGCCGATGTTCCCCGACCTGACCGACGAGCAGATCGACTGGGTCGCGGAGAGCGTGCGGGAGTGGGCCTCGAACCGGTAAAGCTGGTGAACTCCAGCCCTCATTCTTGTTCGCCTCGCCCAGCAATGGCGACATACTAGTTGGAGCCATGCCGACGTCGCGCCAAGATCACACGATCCTCTTCCTCGTTCACGGCTACTACCCGGATGATCCCCGGGTACGTCGTCAGGCGGAGTTTCTGCAGCGCAGCGGATATCAGGTTTTCGTCCATTGCACCGCGGGGGAGGCGCCGGGGAGTTCCTGGAACTGCAACGGGGTCACTGTCCACGAAGCCGAGTTCTCCAAGACCCGGGCCTCCCTGCCCCGCTACCTGCAACAGTACGTCCGCATGACACGGGATTCCGCGCGGCTGGTTCGCAAGGTAATGACGGAGCGGCGTCTGTCACTCGTGCATGTGGCGACCCTTCCCGACTTCCTGGTCTGGGCAGCACGACCTGCTCGCCGCCAGGGAACCCCAGTGATCCTCGATCTCCACGAAAGCATGCCGGATTTCTTCGCTTCCAAGTACGGCGGCCTTGCTCGCGTGGGCATCGAGGGGGCATTACGCCTGCTCGAGCGTGCCTGCGTCGCATCAGCCGACACGATTCTCACCGTCAATGACGAGCTGGCAGACGCCTTCGAACGGCGCTTCAGGCGCCGGCCCGACGTGTTCTACAACGCCGTTGACGAGGATCACTTCGGCTCACCCAGGCAAACTGTCCTCTGGCCGAAGGAGAAGAACCTCGTCTATCACGGGACGCTCACCACGGTCTACGGCCTGGATCTTGTTATCAAGGCCCTGCCCGAAGTCCTCGAAGTGCACCCGGAGACGAAGTTTCACGTCTTCGGCAGCGGCCCATCAGAACCGATGCTTAAGGAGTTGGCCGGCGAACTCAATCTTGCCGGTTCTGTCGTATTCCACGGACGCGTTCCACTCTCCGAGATGCCGAGCAGGCTCCGCGGCAGTCATGTCGGAGTCGTCCCCACCATCAAGGACTCCTTCTTCGACATGTCCCTGGCCACCAAGCTGCTCGAGTACGTCTACCTGGGGCTTCCGGTGGTCGCGTCCGATCTTCGTGCAGTCAAGCGGGTCTTCGATTCGGACAACGGCCTGTTCTTCTTCTCCGCGAATGATCATCGCTCGCTTTCTCAGGTACTGATCAAGGCGCTCGGAGCCGACGATACGGAAATCGCCGAGAGGGTCGCGGAAGCTCAACGGCTCTATCAGCCCATCGCATGGAAGACCGCATCCGCCCGTTACCTGTCGCTGATCGATGAGCTGGTCCTGGCCCGTGATTCGTCTTAGGATGCCGTCATGAAGATACTCAGCGTCGTGGGGGCAAGGCCCCAGTTCGTCAAGCTGCGCCCTGTTGCGGAAGCACTCTCAGCCCGGGGCCTGTCCCATTTCGTTCTTCATACGGGGCAGCACTACGACCATGAGATGTCGGATACCTTCTTCTCGGAGCTGAAGCTCCCCACGCCAAACTGCAATCTTGGGGTCGGATCGGCCGAGCATGCGAAGCAGGTTGCCGAGATGCTCCTGGGCCTGTCCCGAGTGATAGGGGACGAGAAGCCGGACTTCGTGCTCGTGTTCGGGGACACGAACAGCACCCTCGCCGGAGCGTTGGCCGCGTCGATGGCTCGCGTCCCCGTGGGGCACGTCGAAGCCGGTGCCCGATCATTCAACCGCGAGATGCCGGAGGAGCGGAACCGGGTTGTGGCAGACGCGCTCTCCGACCTTCTCCTGACGGCCAGCCCCGCGGCCGGCGCTCATCTCGAACGCGAGAACGTCCAGGGGAAGGTGGTTTTCGTCGGGGACACGATGCTCGATGTCGTCCTCTGGGCCAAGGACGCCGCTCGAGAGCAGAGTGGAATCATCGACAAGCTGGGGCTACAGCCGCGCTCGTACGCCGTCGCGACCATCCACCGGGCCGAGACGACGGATCATCCAGATTCGTTGAAGAGCGCGCTGGAGCTTCTTGCCGGGGTCGGCACGCCGGTCGTCCTTCCGCTGCACCCCCGCACCAAGGCCGCCGCGGAGCGGTTCGGTTTCGGCGAGTTGCTTGGAGCACCCTCTCTTCGTACGATCGACCCCCTCGGATACCTGGATATGATCCAGCTCGTCCAGAGCTCCCAGGCGGTGCTGACCGACTCAGGCGGCCTCCAGAAGGAGGCTTTCTATCTGGGCATTCCTTGTGTCACGTTGCGCCAGGAGACCGAGTGGGTGGAGACGGTCGAACTCGACTGGAACCACGTCGTCGGCCTGAATCTCGACAGGGCTCGCAAGGCGCTGGCGCAGGGTGCGCCCTCCGGGCAGCCGCAGAACCCCTACGGCCAGGGCGACGCCGGCTCGAGGATTGTCGAGGCGATCTTGAGCCTCTGAGATCTGCCCTGGCCCGGTGCTTGCCTGCCCCCGCAGACGGCGGCTCCGGTCACGGGACGGGAAGAGACTCTACTTCTCGAACTCGTATCCGCACCTCTCGCACCCACTCGGCTTCGGCTTCGAATGCCACCACAGCGTCTTCCCGCAGCTACAGACGGTGCCGACGCGCTTGGCGGGGTTGCCGAGTACCAGGGCGTGGGGCTCGACGTCCTTGGTGACGACGGAACCGGCGCCGACGAAGGCGTATTCGCCGATGGAGTTGCCGCAGACGATGGTGGCGTTGGCGCCGATGGAGGCGCTCTTGCCGACCTTCGTGGGCAGGTAGTGGGCGGAGCCGCGCTGGGGGAACTCGCTGCGGGGGTCGATGACGTTGGTGAAGACCATCGAGGGGCCGCAGAAGACGTAGTCGCCGAGTTCGACGCCCTCGTAGACCGAGACGTTGTTCTGGATCTTGCAGCCGTTGCCGATCACCACGTTGTTGCCGACGTTGACGCTCTGGCCGAGGACGCACTTGCTGCCGATCTTCGCGCCGGACTGGACGTGGCTCCAGTGCCAGATCTTCGTGCCGGCTCCGATGCTGACGTTGTCGTCGACGATGGCGGTCTCATGGACGAAGTAATCGGCGCCCGCCTTGGCGGAGGGGCCTGCGGGCTTGGCGGGCTCGCCGAGGCTGGATTGGGCGGCGGCGAGGACGCGCAGAACGTCCAGGCCGTTCTGGCCGTCCGTCAGCGGCGTCTCGTCCCGGGTGATGCTGTCGAGGAAGTGCTGGCACTCGGTCCTGAGGGGCTCCGTCTGGGGGTACTCGACGGGAATCGCCTCCTTGTTGCGCTTGACGGGGTCACCCTCGATGAAATCGATGCCGCAGTCGTAGAGCAGAAGCTTGTCATTTGCCCGGGTATCCTCGAAGACGGCCATCCGCTTGTCTCCGACGACGACGAGGCGGTGCTCCTTGAAGGGGTGGAGCCAGCTCACGTAGATGTGGGCGAACGCGCCGCTGGGGAAGCTCAGGGAGGTGAGGGTCGTGTCGTGGATCCTCGGCTGGAGGAAGGCGCCTCCGGAACAGTCGATCTCCGCCGGCTGCTCCGAGAGCAGGTGGAGGATGACGGAGATGTCGTGGGGGGCGAAGCTCCAGAGCGCGTTTTCCTCCTTGCGCACGGTGCCGAGGTTGAGCCGGTGGGAGTAGATCGTCCTGAGTGAGCCCAGGCTGCCATCGTCGATCAGCTCCTTGATCTTCCGGATCGCCGGGTGGTGCAGCAGGAGGTGGCCGACCATCAGCTTCTTGCCGGCCTCCTTGGAGGCCTTGACCAGACGGCGCCCATCCTCGACGGTGAGGGCGAGGGGCTTTTCGATGAAGGTGTGATACCCGGCCTCGAGGGCTTCCAGGCCCACGGCGGCGTGGGTCGGGGCGGGCGTGGCGATCGCCACCGCGTCGAAGCTAATCGCGTTCCTGGCCTCCGTAAGGCTGCTGAAGAGGGGGATACCCGGGTGCTGCTCCTTCGCGAACTCCCGCCGGGCCTCCGAAGCCTCGACGATGCCGGCCAGTGCCGAAAGCTCGGCGAAGTTGCGGGCGATGTTCTTTCCCCATTTCCCGATCCCGACCATCACCACCTTGGGCTGTGCCATCTCTTCTCCATTCCTTCGACTCGGCCGGCGCCCCTCCCCCTCGAGACCCGGGATTCCGGAGCTGCCGCCAGGAACAAGGAACGAACGATTGCGCCAAACCGCCCCCGAGTCAAGGCGATTCTCCCGATGTCACGGGCTGTTTACGGTTAGTGCAGGGTTACAAGGGCCGGGCCGGCGAGGACCCCGCCAGTACCGGCGCCGCAATGACTTCCAGGCCCGCGACTACAATGGGAGCTGGCCGGGGCGGCGGGCGAGCGAGGCGTCGATCCCGATGGATGAGCTGCTGGTCGATCCGTCTCGCTTTCGGGCGTGGCTGGAGCACGTCGGGGGGGTGTGACGCGATCTGCGGGAGGACGCCGAGGAGGGGTCGTAGCGGCGGGGTCGGGGCCGGAGGAGTTCCTGGGCCGGGGCGTGCAGTGTTGGGGGGGGCTTGTGCGGATCAGCAGCCGCATTGGGGCGACGGTCGTGGAGGGGAGCCTGCGTTTCCCGGAAGCGGGAGGCGCCCTGCTTTCCTCCCTCGCGAACACCTGAGCCCCGGCCCAAGATCGTTCGCAGGAGATCCCGTGAACGACGACACCCCTCACGACGCGCTCTTCAGACATGTCTTCGGCCGGCCCGAGGACGGCCTTGGGCTGCTCCGGATGGTGCTGCCGGAGGAGTTCCGCGAAGTAGACATGCTCTATCCCGTCCGGCCGCGCAGTGGTCGTGACGGCGGTGCTGGAGAGGCAGCCGGAGTCTTCCGGAAGCCACTCCGGAAT
>JANTFM010000262.1 GCA_024763475.1 Acidobacteriota bacterium
CTGACTGGCCAGGACATCAACTTGGGTGATCTCTCGGATACCGGTCAAGGCATCAACCTGGGTGGTTTCTCGGGGCGTAGCGATCATGGTCTGTCTCCGCCCCGTAGGCTCTTGAGAAACGCCCGGGGATCCTCGCCGCGTTCGAGGGTCTCGACCAGCGCGCTGCCCACGATGACGCCCTCGACTTGGCCATCGACCCAGCCGCACACGACGCTGGGACTGCACTCGACTCGTCGAGGAGCACAGCGAGACCTTCAAGCAGCTCTACGACGACCGCTTTGCCCGCTCCCACGGCTTCGCGATTGCTTCGAAGGCTTCTGGGAGGAAGAGAGCCGCGGTGCGTCCGGCGAGTTGGAGGCGGAAGTCGAGGTAGTGGGCAACTTCGTCGGGATGAAACGAGCGCAGGCGGATCTTCGAGACGATACGTTGGGCGAAGGCTTCGTTGACGGCAAGACCGAGATTGGATTCAAGTTGCGGTTGGCCGGCGAGGATGATGGTCATCTCATCGCGGCTGTCGGCATCGAAATTGGCGAGGATGCGCACTTCGTCTAGAAAGCCCGGGGGGAGGAGATGGGCTTCGTCGATGATCAACCCGGGACGGATCTTCTTCGTGCGAGAGAGTTTGAGCAACCGTTGTTTGGTGGCATTCATCACGTCGGCTCGGCGGAAGCCAGGCTCGAGTTGAAAGCCACGGGCGATTTCCCGATGCAGACCGAGGACGGCGCAGGTCGTGTGATCCAGGTAGCAGACAGGATGCGTGCTCTTGCCGAGCGAGGCCATAAATGCCGCAGCAGGGTCGACTTGCCGGTGCCCGGAGCCCCGAAAACAGCGCCGATGCCGCGCCGATCGACAAGATAGCGCAGACGATCGAGGGCGCGCACGACATGAGGCGCCGAGAGAAGCTGATCGGCATCGAGATCCTTACTGAAAGACAGTGACTTGAAAGCAAAGGTGCCAAGGATCTTTGTGGCCAGACGCTTGGAGCTAGTCGTCGTCATGCGATGCCTCCTTGGGCGCGGCCGACTTTTCGAGCTGCTCGGCGAATTGCTCGAGCGCTCGAAGCGGACGCTCGGTCTTCGGCCTGTGCTCGGAGACGGTCTCGCGGCGGACATGGCGGTTGCCACTCAGATCGACCGGGTAGATCTCCTGATGCCCATCGCCCTCATCGACAAGCGTGACCCGCCGCAAGTCGAAGCGGTCGAAACGCACGCGGATTCGCTGGCCGATCCAGCGTGGACCCGCCTCGAAGACCTTTCCACGCAAACGAATCGTGCCGTCCTTCGCCACACGTCGACTCGTCTCTTCGAGAAAGAGTTGGTCGAGATCCACGTCCGCCGGAAGCGGGCGAATGCCCTCAGACAAGTGCAGCCAGCGGTCGAGCGGAGTCTCACCTTCGATTCCCTGGTGGACCGCCCCGCCCCGCGCCCCCCCACGAACGCGACGGGGACAAGAAAGTGGTTCGATCAGAAGCTACTCGAACTGCGCCCCCTGCGCGTGAAGCAACGCCTCATCGAAGGTACGGCGCTCTTCATGCAACAGAGCGACGACAATACTCGTTCGCTAGCTCTTTCGACGGGCGACAAAGCGCATGATGAGCGAATGAACACAGAAGTGTAAGAAAGCCCAAACGAATGCGCCTGCGAAAAAACCAAGAAGGGTAATGACGATATCATGAACGCCGTATTTCAGGTCCAACAGGGAGTGGATCATCAAATAGACCACGAACGAAGCGAACGCCTCAAACGGAGAATAGGATGACAGAGTGGAAGTGCGGCTTGTCTTGTCTTCCATTCTGGATCCCCCGGAGCGCGCGACATAGCGCGTGATGAGCGAACGAGCACAGAAATGCAAGAAAGCCCAAACGATCATGCCTGCGATCAAACCGAGAAGGGTAATGCCGATGTTGGGAACGCCGTATTTCAAGTCCACAAGGGATAGGATGAGTGCACAGGTCATGAACGAAAAGAACACCTCAGACGCAGAGCAGGGTGGCAGTGCTGGAGTGTGGCTTGTCTTGTTTTCCATTCTGGATCCCTCGGGGAGCGTGAAGAACTCGAGAAATCGGGCAAGCAAGTGAGGCTGTGGAAGCGCCGAAACGTATCCACAGCCTCCGATACCGTAGCACAGAACTTGGACTGGTCAGGGAGTGTCCGGGAAGGTCTCATCGCAGCCCCCCATGCATTCCTTTCTATCTTTGGCACAACGAATATTGCATTTGGCCGCTCCAGCACCAGTGCCGAAAGCAAAACCGGCAGCGCAACAGGCGGCGCCGGCGGCGGGAGTTCCAAACAGGCCACAAAGGGATCCCAACAGTACGCAGCCAGAGAGTCCAGTCACCATCCCGTTGAAGCCACAGTGACTATCGCATTCATCGTGAATATCCTCGCAGCATGTCCGGCATCGCGCCAGACTCGGCCTAGAGTTGCAGTCTTCGTCGAAGCCGCGTGCGACCTGCAACGCCCGGAAGACCGTCGGGTCGTCTGTCAAGACCTCATAGCTGTTGATCTCTGACCTGAGCAGGTCAGGATCTGCCCAGTTCCCTGCCGAAATGATCGCCAGGAGCGCAGAACGCCACTCTTGAACTCGCGATTGGGCAGCGGGCAAAGCGGAGACGAACTGACTTGTCCAACGCTCCTCGCCTTGGATGCGGCCATAGGAGGAGGCGTTGTAAAGAGTCATCGTGTTTGGCGAGATGTCCCAGAGGCTGTACATGACCCATTCCTTGTTGTTTAGGATGGGGTCCGAGTAGAACGGCAGATCCTCGAGAGGTGTCGTCTCGCACTCGGCCAAGTTTGCAGCACAGTACGACTGCACCAGATTGGCTGCAGATTCGTCGTTGTACACGGGGACAGTGACAATGATCTCCAGCCCAGGCACCGATGTGGTGACAACAGTCAGTAGCGGGCCGAAGTATTCGGGTGTTTGCTGTATCACCCACGTCAAAGGAAACTCCTCTGTGCCGATCACCGAATCCGCTCGCACGACTGGTGGGCCGAACGCCAGCAGAGTGGAAATAGCGATGCACATGGTGGAGCTAAGGATCGAGCTAAGTAGTGCCTTCATCGGGCTTCCTCCCATATTGCTTGTTTCGGAGCGACAGTGTCGGCGTCTGGGCGCGTCAAGGGTCATCGACACCGTCCGCTTCGTTTACAGGGACATGCTTGTCCCTCCTGGTGCGTGAACTGCTTCCTCGTTTCTTGTCTGGGCCTTGCGGCCCGATTCCCCGGGGTTCTGAAGAAGCATACGTCGCCACCATCGCAATGAGAGCCAAGACAAACGCTTTGGTATCAATTCGTTGTGCACGTTTTCACGGAGGCTGTCGTGCAGGATGCACGCTTTTCCGTGTTCCTCGTGCACGGGACTGTTGACTCGGGAGGAGGGGGGGGATAACGTCACCGAAAACTGCGTTTTACTAGCTTCGTGAGGAAACGCGGAAGCGGTCGTCTGTCGCCAATTGTGGGAGGGGCTGTGCATGTCGGATCGAGAGGGATCGACTCCACGGAATTTCGGGAATGGCGTGTCGGGTATGGAGAGCATCGGGGCGTATCTCCGGAAGCTCCGTGAGGCGCGGAAGCAGAGCCAGGAGGATCTGGCGGAGTGGAGCGTGCTGACGGGGCAGCGATTCGATCGTAGCTACGTTGCCCGGCAGGAGAGCGGCAAGCTCTCGGGATCCGTGACTCGCTTCTTGACATATCTATCGTTGATTCGTGCGAGTGCGGATACCGTGTCGGAGATGATGCGGGTTGCCGCGCAGGTTCCGGAAGGCGCGGATCAATTCTCAATCAAGGAACTCCTGATTCGTGCACAGGATGCCGAAGGCAGCGGACGCTTTCACGAAGCCCTCGGGTGGGCACTGACTGCGATTCAGCGAGGTATCGAGAGCGCCTCGACGGAGGATCAGGCAAAGGGTCTGATCGTTGCAGCGATCGTCTTGGGTAACCAGGGCTCGTGGGAGATGGCGCGCAGCCTTGCTGTGGAGGCCATGAATCTCGACTCGATTTCAACGGCTTTGCGTGGGAGGGCTGCTATCCGGTCGGCACAAGCCCATCTCGCCCTTGGACAAGTTGTCTCCGCCGAAGGCGCACTCAGTTCCATCGATGCATCGCGCTTCGAATCCGATCCAGTTCTCGCGGCACTCTATTGGCAGGAAGCAGGGATCATCAAGCGTCAGAAAGGCGATCTCTTCGGTGCGCTCGAGGCATTCGGTACGGCTGTGGAGTTCTACTCGCTTGCAGAGTCGGAGCGCGACCGGGCACGGTTGCTCGCGGTCCAAGCGCGGACGGCGTTGGCCCTTTCGCATCGACAGGATGCTTCGCGTCTTGTTACGGAAGCTCTTGAACTTGCGCGATCGTCAGGACACGCCGCGACCATCGTGCGCGTGATGATGCATGCCGGACGGATTGGCGCGGCCTGTGGACGTCCTGCCGAGGCCCGGGAGGTGCTCATCGCAGCCGAGGCGCTCGCTCGCGAAATCGGAAACGAGACACTGCTTTTCGAGATTCGACTGTGGCTTTACGAGGTTGCTCGACAAATAGGGGAGCGACCGCTAATCACCCTGATGCGCCGCCGTCTTCAGGCCGATCGCCTGAAGGTCGTTCTCGAGCGGGAGGAGGCCGAGGCCTTCGAGTGTTTCTTCGCGTCTGAAGAGCCTCAGGAGGAGGAATCATGAACGCGGATTCTAGGATGGCAGTCAGGCTGCTATTGCTGATTTCGTTCGCGCTGATGCCAAGTGCATCCTCTTTCGCGGAGGTGGGAGCCACTAGCCCCGGGATGCCCTGTACCGGAATCGAGATCGAGCCGGATGATGGCGGGTCCTCAAGCATATGGCGGCGGATTCGGCCGGACTCGGGTCCCCTTGCTCTCCAGCCGGCGGGCGAAGCGCGCGGTGATCTTGCGCCTGACATGCGCTTGAATCCAGTGACAGCCCGCTTGGAAGCGGTCTGGCCCTACTGGGATGGATCGGACTACGAACTCGCGTGGAGTGCCTTTGACGGCGCTGTCTGGAGCGAAGTCCTGCTGCTAACGGACAACGCACTCGATGACCTGGAGCCCGCGATCGCCTTCGATGCGCTGGGCACAATGGGCATCGCGTTCCGCAGGGCGGGGTCTTCGACCGGAGTCTGGTACCTCGAGAACGATGTCGAGCATGGCTGGTCCGCAGAGATCGCGGTCAGCGATGAGGGCGATGCTGCGACATCGCCATCGATAGCATTCTTCGAGTTGAAAGCACGTGTCGGATATGTCGCGCCCTCCACATCAGAAGTGGTTGTCGCGCTGGGTGGCGGTGACGGTGGTGACCCGTGGCCGACCTTCTCCCCGGAACTGGTGGCGCTGACCGCAAACACGGTAGACCTTGAGCAGGAGACCCTCGTTGTCGGCGGTACCCTGTACACCGTATGGGTCAACGACTCATCCCATCTGGCGTTCTCGCGCTACACAGGTGGCCAGTGGCAGATTGCCGAGTACGAGCCCTATGCGGGCGCCGAGGATATTTCCCTCGCGAAGATCAGGGTCAAGGGCCGGGTTCTGCATTGATCTCGAGCGCTGGCCAGTGGCAGCGCCGACACCTCAGGGCAGGGGAATCCGGCTGGTGAAGACGGCCTTGTGGCTCCAGTAGGCGAAGGGAAGGCTCGTCGCGCCGGGGTTGAGTTTCCAGACGGTGTTGGAGATCGAGGCGTCGCCCGTGTTGGTGACGGGCTGGAGTTCGCCCCAAGCGGCGGAGGCTGGGTCCCAGCGCCCGTGCCAGATGTTGGAGAGGCCCGCTGCGGATTCGTCCAGCGTGACGAGCAGGTGGATCTTGGTGCCTACTACCGTCTGGATGCGCGCTACTCGTACGTCTTCGTCCTGACGAAGTCCCGTCTTCGCCTCGATCTCGGGGTGACAAATCTCTCGA
>JANTFM010000263.1 GCA_024763475.1 Acidobacteriota bacterium
TTCTTGCTCGACGGCGTCTGGGCGCGGATCACGAAAAAGATGGCAAGTGCTGCCAGGCCGGCCGCCACGAGGCCGCCAAGGGCCAGGCGCGGCCAGCGTGGAACGAGCGGGCTTGGTGGTTGGACCTGTCTCGACGTGGCCCGGGCCACGAGGCGGTCCGCTGCGGCCTGGTCCGCGTGGCGCACATCCACGGTTTCGGACCAGGCTTTCAGATCGTCGGCGGTTCGTTTCCATTGTGCGACCGAAGCGGCGCAGCGCGGACAGGTGGCGAGATGTTCTTCGAAGGCGGCCCTGCGCGAGGCGTCCAGGCGGCCGTCCAGGTACCGGTCGAGGTCGCGGCAGGTCCTCATGGCTCACCTCCGAGCCGCTTCTTCGTCGCAGGATTTTGGTCGAATGTGCCCTGGTCCGTCGCCCTTTCGGACCGGGTGTCGGTCGTGCCCGTCGCAGGGGGGGCGTCCCCAACGAGGCGTCCATCGACGTTTGTTCGCTCCAAGGTTTTTTGCAGCGCCTTGCGGGCCCGGTGGAGCCTGGCCCAGACCGATCCCGGCCTGAGTCCGAGGATTTCGCCGATCTGGGCTGCGTCCATGCCTTCGATGACGTGGAGGACCAGGACCTCTCGGTATTTCTGAGACAGGCGGGTGAAGGCCTGGTCCATGGCCTGGCGCAGGTCCCTGTCTGGGGCGGCGGTTGCAGTCGGCTTTGGGACCAGGTCGGATTTTTCGCGAAGCAGGTTCCTTCGAATCCACTGATTACGACGTCGATTCCGGGCCTTTCGAATGGCGACTCCGATGAGCCACGACGAGAGCCTGCCGCGTTCTTCGTAGCGACTCGCCAGGTCCGGCAGGGCCAGAAAGACCTCCTGACAGATGTCTTCGATGTCCTGCTTGGGGAGCTCTGGGACGACGCGCGCGGTGACGGCGAGAACGCGGTCGGCATGTTTGAGGTAGATCTGTCCCAAGGCCTTCATGTCTCCTTGCGCAATGCGAGCCATCTGTTGGCTGTCTTGTGGACCGTGATCCGTCATGCGGGTAGGCATTTCAAAGCACCTCGCCCAAGAAGACGCGTGAGAACGGCAGGTTGGGCGGGCACAGCTCAGCATGAGATCCACGGTGCATCCGAGCGGCGGGGTATGTCAAGGTGAAATGGCCGCGAGCAGCCTCGGAGGGCTGATTCTGGCAGCTTTTGGGCAGGGGTGTTCCTGCGTCACCGGCAGGCTGGAGCAGAGGAAGGCAGCAAGAATCCGGCGGAGCCCGTTTACCAGTGGGTCTGGTCGACCTCGAACCCTGGGTCTTCGTCGACCATGTAGTCGTCGAAGCCGGGATCATGATCGGCCGGGCCGAAGGGGAGCTCAGGATCGGGCGGACCTCGCGCAGGTGAGAGAGGAGGTGGGGTCGTGGGCAGGTGTAGATGGATAAGGATTCTGCGGACCGTGGAAGGCTCGCTGATGAAGGCGATGATTCGCATTGGCTGGGAACATCGGGGGCACGTAAGAGGCAAGACCTCGAAAATACGGGCCATCAACATTGCCCAGATCACGGAAGCACGGGAGGCGGGTCGATGCGCGCGCCCCGGGGGAGGTTGCAATTCGCCGAGTGTGTCCTCGGCATGTGCCTCGCCAGAGCAAGGGGCAGCTTCGTGGTCGGCCGGGCTGGGCTCCTGGCTGGGCTCGTGCTCGGAGGAGGTCGCAGGAGCGGGGGAATCGAAACCAAGCTCTTCGGCCAGGCCCATCTTTCGGGCAGCCTCGTTCAGTCGGATGGCGAGCTTGGGGTCGGGGCCAGCCGAGGCGGACACGAGTGGACGCAGGGCGGCATTGGGCGCAAAAAGGCCGTAATACGTGTGGCGATGTCGCCTTGGCGGTGGGATGAAGAATGCCAGCCGGTCGAGCAGCTCGAGGGGGCTGAGCAGGATGTGATCACGGCCGTGGACGTCTCCGGGTGGGAGCTCGTACAGAAGGGTCTCGTCATCGATTCGGCGCAGGCGGCTTGAAGCCCACGGTGATCGTGCACAGTAGCGGATGATCCTCTCGAGCCCTTCGCGATCATCACGCTCGATGGTCACGGCCCCATGGACAGAGAAGCCGCCAGATCCCTGCCAGGAGAGCATGTTCTGGGCGTCGTCTGGGTCGAGGAGGTCATGGCGGACGAGATAGGCCAAAACCCTGCGGCGGATGGTCTCGGTGAGGGTGGCGAAGTCCTGCTCGGTGAGGTTGGCCTGGAAGAAGACGAGATGGCCCTGGTCGTCCAGGGCAAAGGTGCCATCCGTTGCTACCGAATGGAAGTGGTGGTGCTTGTTCAGGCTGGCGCCCGCTCTGTGCGTGAACGTCACGGCGCCGATGCGAGCATCAGGCGGGGCAGAAGGGCACGCGGCATGGATGGTGGCCTCCAAGGCGCGCAGGAAGATGCGTCGAATGGAGCGCTCGTGTGTGGGCTCGGCAAGGAAGAAGCGCACGCGCTTCGGCACGGTGAGGACGACCTGGCGAAATGGCACTCGGGGCAGAACTTGGTCCGTAAGCCACGCGCCACTGAGGGCGGTGTACCTGGAAGCACAGCTCGGACACACGCCACCGCGCACGCGGCACGAGAACGGTAGGAGTGCCTCGTAGCCACACGAGCCGCAGCGTAATCGCGCGAAACCACAGGCATAGATGCCACATCCGAGAAACTTGAGGAAGGCCGCCTCGACATAGGCAGGGATGGGCTCGGAGTCGGGGTCGGCCTCGCGACGCACGGCGAGCCAGGTCTGCAGGTTCTGCTGTACGACCTTGTAGTAGAGCGTCTGCTCAGGCCGTCTCTGCCGGTAGCGGCCGGGCGCGGGAGCACAGCCCGTGGGCTGGCTGGTAGGCTGGGCTTCAGCGCAAGCGCTGGCAGACACGGGAGCCTCGGGGCAGAAGACAGTGACTCGGCAGGGGAAAGCCCTGCCTGCGTGGTGCTCTGGCCAGCAATGGGTGTGCCAGATCTCCTCATGCGCCCAGTTGCTCCGTCATCTCGATAGGATATCCGCGATTTGGGTGCCCGACGTGGCCAGGCTGGGCGGCCGGATCTCGGACGATGCGACCGGATCTCGGACGATGGGCCAGGCTGGGCGGCCGGATTTCGGCCGATGCGGCCGGATCTCGGACGATGAGCTGAGGCTTTGCGACCGGATTTCGGACGATGGGCAGAGGGTTGGGTGGCCGAGCATGGCGCTGGAGCGCAAGCGGCTGCAGGACGAGGTCCGGGCCCTCCGCATCCGCGCCAGCGGGGTGGAGCGCCCCATGGTCTACGTCTCAGACGCCATGGCAGAGCTCGTGGACACCGCGGACCGGGTCGCGCGTGCGAGCGCGAGCGTCCTCATCACCGGGGAGAGCGGCACGGGCAAGGAGCTCATCGCGCGGCGTATCCACGTGCGCTCCCAACGGGCCGAGTCCGCCTTCGTGGCGATCAACTGCGCCGCCATGCCTGCGGAGCTCGAGTCAGAGCTGTTCGGTCATGAGAAGGGCGCGTTCACCGGGGCCACCCGGTCGCGCCTGGGGAAGTTCCGCCAGGCCCACGGCGGGACGCTCTTCCTGGACGAGATCGGGGAGCTGCCCCTGCCCCTGCAGTCCAAGCTGCTCCGGGTGCTGCAAGAGCGGGTGGTGGACGTGCTCGGCAGGGACGCGCCGGTGCCCGTGGACGTTCGTCTCCTGCGATACCCTCCAGGCGGCAGGGGCTGCTCGGGTAACCGGGTCCCCGGCGCCCTCGAGATCATCTTCACCGACGCCTTCACCGGCCGCGCCGTGGGGGGCGGCTTCCTGGCCACCATGCTCTGGGGCGTGCGCCGGGGCCTGTTCTCCAACGAGGCGGGCCAGGGCAGCGCCCCCATCGCCCACGCCGCCGCGCGCACCGACTACCCCGTGCGGGAGGGCCTCGTGGCCCTCACCGAGCCCTTCATCGACACCCTGCTCATCTGCACCATGACCGCGGTGGTGGTGGTGATGTTCGGGAACTACCATTCCCTCCAGGGCGCGCCCCTGACCACCCAGGCCTTTGGCGCGGGCCTGGAGCCAATCCACCTTCTCCGGTTCGTGCTCTTGGGCCTCCACAAACTTGCGCCGCATATGCGCCCAGCATCCTGCTCGCGTACGAGATCGCTCATCGGTGGCCCCGTTGTAGCCCTGGTATCCATCGGCCACCAGCACCCCTGATGTCTCGGCGAGCAACTCCGTTGCCACCTGGCCCCCACGCGTCTTGCTGTGGATAAACAGCGCCAAGCTCGGAGAGGCAAACGTCCACACGTAGCTTCGGCGCGTCCTGCCCGGCACCACCACCGGCTGCGGCGTCTCGTCGGCATGAAGTAGTGCACTGCCCCGTATCACCTTCCGTATTTCCTCGTAGAGCGGTTGGAGCACTTCGGAGGCTCCGTGAAACAAGTCGCAAATTGTCGAGGCGCTCAGCGGAATTCCTACCCGCTGCATCGCCTCAGCCTGCCGATGAAACGGAATCATGTCCAGCAGTCGCTTGGTCAGGATGTCGGCATACACGCTCGAGTGAAATTTGCCCCCTTCCACCACTCGCTTCGGCCCCGGAGCAGTCAGGACACTGCATCCATTTTTGCAGGCCCATTTCTCCCGACGGAGTATGACGCGGATCAGGCGAGCGGCCTCATACCGGTATTCGGTGCTGTCCTCCGTGCTCGGCATCTTGCGAAACTCGTGGCCACCGCACAGCGGACACTCTTTGTCCGACTCGGCCAGCCTGTGAGGCTCTTCTTTCTCATCCAGCTTCGCCTTGTCGAGCTTCGCCGTCCCACGAGGAGTCCGTTTCTCTTTCGGCCGATTCTTGCGCAGTGGCGGCGTCTTCTTCCTCGACCGCTTCTCGCTCTTGCGCCCGTACAGATCCTTGCGCAGTCTGGCTATCTCCTCCAGCGCTTCTTTGAGCTGCTTGCTGAGCCCCTCCACCAATATCATCACCGCTGACAGCAACGCCGCCACCCATGCCGGCGTCTGCGGATCTGTGCGCGCCTTCTTCAGGTCTTCGAGGACTTGTTCTGTCGTGATTTCGTCCGCCATCTTGGACGGTAGATCACAATTCGATCTGTTTGTCGATCCCCAAAATCCATCAGCTTGCCGCCCGCCGCGGTTTCCATACCCGAGCCCTTCTGACCGCCTGAAGGTCCACCCCATCCAGCAGCATCGCCAGCTGCCCAGCGTCCAGCATCAGATACTTCCCGTTCATGCTCCGCTTTGGCCTCCGAAACCGGCCACGCTCCAATCGTTTGTAGTACAGCACCAGACCCCCTCGGTCCCACGTCAACACCTTGACTCGATCCCGGCGTCGACTCACAAAGACGAATAGATGCCCAGAATACAAATCCAGCCCCTGCTCTTCGACCAGCCGGGATAGCCCATCAAAACCTTTCCGCATGTCCGTTGGCGCATCCGCCAAGTATATTTTTACCGACTGCGGTAGGACCAGCATGTTCGTCGCTCCAGCTCTGTGCACAGCTCTGCCAGCCACCCAACCTCGACGGCCTCTGAGGACGTCACCACCACCTGGCCAGGCAGCTCCAATTGCATTGCCGCCCCTCTATCCGGCTCCCCGTCCCAAGTCGGCACGCCGGCTGCTTTCTCGACACACGACGATACCGCCACCACCGGCTTCAACGTCGGCTTCCCCCCTGTCGCCCTTTCTGTCGGCCCATTCATCCCCAGTCGCCACATCCACCATCGCAATGTCTTGACCTTCATTCCGGCGTACCTCCGGGCAAATTCGTTGGGCTCCAGCCCAGCCTCTCGCATCTGCTCGATCAACGCCGCCCATTCTGCTGATGTCCGATTCTTCCTCGTCATTCAGGCTCCTCCTTCCTGGCCCTTCGGCCAACAAAGGCGAGCCTCTCAT
>JANTFM010000264.1 GCA_024763475.1 Acidobacteriota bacterium
GACCTGCCCTATCTCCCCTACGGCCGGCAGTCGTTCGGCGAGGAGGAGGTCCGGGCCGTCGTCGATGTGTTGCGCGGCGACTGGCTCACGCAGGGGCCGCGGATCGAGGCCTTCGAGGAGACGCTCTGCGAGATCACCGGCGCGCAGCATGCGGTGGCGGTCTCGAGCGGTACCGCGGCACTGCACCTCGCCTGTCTCGCCTTCGGGCTCGGCGAGGGGGACTGTGCGCTGACGACGCCGCTGACCTTCGCCGCGACCTCCAACGCGGTGCTCTACACGGGTGCCCGCCCGCACTTTGTCGACATCGACCCCCAGAGCTGGACCCTCGACCCGGACCGGCTCGAGGCGGCCCTCGACTCGGGGACGCTGCCCGGCCGCGCGAAGGCGATCCTGCCCGTTCACTTCGCCGGGCTGCCTGCCGGGGTGACGGCCTATCGGGAGATGGCACGGCGCCGCCAGCTCGTCGTGATCGAGGATGCCTGCCATGCCCTCGGCTCCGAGTGGCGCGGTGAGGATGGCGGGTGGCACACGACAGGGAACGGCGAGGCGGCGGATGCGAGTGTGCTCAGCTTCCACCCCGTCAAGCACGTGGCCACCGGCGAGGGAGGAGCCGTGCTCACCCCCCACGCGGAGGTCGCCCGGACGATCCGGCGCCTGCGGCATCACGGGATCGAGCGCGACCCCGAGCGGCTGGGTCGTTATCCTGCGGGGTGGTACCACGAGATGCAGGAGCTCGGCTTCAACTACCGCCTGACCGACATCCAGTGCGCGCTCGGCCTGACCCAGCTGGGCAAGCTCGGGGGCTTCGTCGAGAAGCGCCGCGAGATCGCCGCCTGGTACCGGGAGCTCCTGGCCGGCGACTCCCGCGTCGTGGTCCAGGCGCTTCCGCCGGATGCCCGCTCCTCGTGGCATCTCTTCGCCGTGAGGGTGCCCCTGCGGGACAAGGTCTTCGAGGCGATGCGCGCCCGCCGGATCGGCGTCCAGGTGCACTACATTCCCGTCTATCGCCACCCCTACTACCGCGACCTGGGTTATGCCCAGGATGCCTGTCCCGCAACGGACGCCTGCGCCGACGCGATCCTCTCGCTGCCGCTTTACCCGGCACTCCGGAAGGAGGATGTCGTGCGGGTGGTCCGTTCGCTCTCCGAGTCGATCGATGAGGCGCTCCTGTGAACGAGACCTGCGGGGACGGAGCGGGAGCCGTCGGCGCCATCATCCAGGCCCGGCTCGCTTCCACGCGTCTCCCCGGCAAGGTCCTTGCGGAGATCGAGGGCCGCACGATGCTCGCCTGGGTGATCGCGCGGCTGAGGCGCTCGCGTTTCGTCAAGCGCATCGTCGTGGCGGTGCCCGAGAAGGCCGAGAGTGAGCCACTGCTCGTCGAGGCCAGGCGCGCGGGGGCGCTGGTCTGGTCTGGCCCGGAGCACGACGTCCTCACCCGCACCCTCGGAGCGGCCGAGGCGCACGGCATCGATCCGGTCGTCCGCATCACGAGCGATTGCCCCCTGATCGACCCGGAGTTGGTCGATGCGGTTGTCGCGGCGTTTCTGTGTCGGCGAGCGGAGGGCATTGATCTGGTGGCCAACACGCAGCCCCGCGCCTGGCCCCGCGGGCTCGACACCGAGGTTGTCTCCCGGTCCGCGCTGCAACGCGCGTCGCGATTCGAGGAGGATCCGGCCGTGCGAGAGCATGTCACCCTGCCGATCTACCACCGCCAGGAACTCTTCCACGTCGCAGGTCTGTCGGCGGACGAGGATCGCTCGCATCACCGGTGGACGGTCGATACTCCGGAGGATCTCCATTTCGTCCGGACGGTCTACCAGGAGATGGCGGGCAGGTGCGAGACCTTCACGAGTGCGGATGTCTTCGAGCTCCTGACGCGCCGTCCCGAGATCGCAGCCCTCAACGCGAGGATCCAGCAGAAGGAGCTCCCCCAATGAGACGCAGGGTGAGGCGCGCGGTGCTGCGCTGTGATGCGGGCGCGAAGGTCGGTGCCGGGCACATGGTGCGCAGCCTCGCCCTCGCGGAGGGCTTTCGCCGGGTCGGGGTCGAACCCTTCCTGCTGACCCCGCGACTTCCCGACGCCTGGCGGGAAATGATCCGCTCCCGTGGGATCGTGCTGCGGGAGGCCGAGCTGCCAGACGGGGATCCCGGCCTGCGAGAACTCGCCGAACTCCTCGGTGGAGACGAGGGGCTGGTCGTGCTCGATTCCTACGCGATCGGGGCCGAGGCGGTGGCCTACGCCTGGGCTGCCGCAGGCTTCGTGGCGGTGATCAGGGATGGCGAGCCCGCGCTCGGCGCCGACGCGGTGATCGATCACAGCCTCAGCGCGGATCCCGCACGCTATCGGGAGACGCCTCTCGCGTTGCTCGGTCCCCGCTATGCCCTGGTCCGGGAGGAGTTTCGCGACCTGTCCCGTACGGAGCGTGGAGACGGCTCGCCGAGGGTGCTCGTGAGCCTGGGAGGCTCGGCGGCGGGCGAGGTGTTGCCTCGGGTCCTCGAAGGCCTCTCCCGCGTGCCGGAAAGGATCAACCTGCGGGTCGTCGGAGCCCCCTGGGATTGCGGGCCGCCCGTCGCGGGGGCCGGTCCGCACGAGGTCGAGTGGCTCGAGTTTCAGCCGACCCTCGCCGAGGAACTCGGCAGCGCAGACCTTGCGCTGCTCGCCGCGGGAGGGGTGCGTTTCGAGGCTGCGGCCGCGGGATGCCCGATGGTCCTTGGGATCCTCGCCGAGAACCAGGTCGCCGATGCCGAGGCCTTCACCAGTGCGGGCCTGGCGTCGTTCGTCGGCTGGTGGCGGCGGGCCGAGCCGGAGGATGTCGGCGAGACCGTCCAGCGCGCGCTGGACTCGCACGAACTGCGCGAGACGATGGTCGCCAAGGGCCGGGAGAGGGTCGATGGCAAGGGTGCCGAACGGGCCGCGCAGAAGCTCAAGGACGCGGCGGAGAGCAGGGTGTCGAGATGATGACGATCGACGTGGCGGGGCGGCGCATCGGCCCCGGAAGTCCGTGCTACATCGTCGCGGAGGCGGGCAGTAACCACAACGGGTCCCTCGAGCAGGCGCTCGCCCTGATCGATGCGGCGGCCGACGCGAGTGCCGATGCCGTCAAGTTTCAACTCTTCCGTGCTTCCAAGCTCTACCCGAAGGGCGCGGGGCAGAGCGACTATCTCGGCGTGCCGAAGTCGATCTACGAGATCATCCACGAGATGGAGATGCCGCCCGGTTGGCTGCCGCAGTTGGCGGAGCATGCCCGCAGCTCCGGGATCCACTTCTTCGCGGCGCCTTTCGACGAGGAGTCGGCTGACCTGCTCGATCCCCACGTCGACCTGTTCAAGATCGCCTCCTACGAGATGTCCCACATCCCGCTGCTCGAGCATGTCGCACGAAAGGGCAAGCCGGTGATCCTCTCGACCGGGACGGCGACGCTCGAGGAGGTCGCAAAGAGCGTCGAGGCCTTCCTGGCGACGGGGAACCGGCAGTTGGTTCTTTTGCAGTGCACCGCCAGGTACCCGACGCCAATCCCCTCGCTCAACGTGCGCGCGCTCGTCACTCTCGCGGAGCGCTTCGATCTGCCGACCGGGCTCTCCGATCACAGTCGCGATCCGGTCGTCGGTCCGATGACGGCCGTGGCGCTCGGGGCGAGCGTGATCGAGAAGCACGTCACGCTCTCGAATCGCCTGCCGGGGCCGGACCATGCCTTCGCAGTAGAGCCCCGCGAACTCTCGCGTCTCGTGCGCCGGGTGCGGGAGACCGAGGCGGCTCTCGGCAGCGGGCGCAAGGAGGTGCTGGAGGTCGAACAGGAGCTGCGCGCCTTCTCCCGCCGCGCGCTCTTCACCACTCGCGCGGTCGCCGAGGGCGAGCTCTTCACGAAGGAGAATGTTGCAGCCCTGCGCACCGGCAAGCTGCAGCGGGGGCTGCCTCCCGAGGAGCTTCCGCGGGTGCTCGGCCGGAAGGCGGCGCGGGATCTTCCCGCGGAGGCGAGCCTCGGTGAGGATGAGCTGAGGTGAAGGAGACTTCCGGGAAAGGCGGGCCCGTCACCGTCCTCTTCCTCGGATACCTCTGGCAGGTGGCGCGAGCGCTGCATGAATCCGGCGCGGTGGAACTCGTCGCGGTGGGCCTCGAGCCGCAGCGTGCGCGCAGCGCGGAGGCGATGGCGTGGTGCGAGTCCGCAGGGGTCGAACACTTCGACGCCCGCCGCATCTCGGACAACGCGCGCGTTCGCGAGATCCTCGATGAAGGCCTCGATCTCTGCGTCGTCGGCGCCTTCGGCCAGATCCTCTCCACCGAGTTCCTGCAACGCCCGCGCAAGGGCGTCCTCAACGTTCACTTTTCCCTGTTGCCGAAGTACCGGGGTGGTTGCCCCATCGAAGAGCAGATCCTCGCCGGCGAGACTCAGGGTGGCGTGAGCCTGCACTGGGTTGTCGAGGACGTGGACGCGGGTCCCCTCGCCGCGCAGAGCCGCTTCCCGATCGCTGGGAACGATAGCTATGACAAGGTCTTCGAGCAGGCGCATGTCGCTGCGGGTTGCGCGCTGGTCGATCTTCTGCGGGATCCGCTGGAGGCCTGGCCCCGGACGCCGCAGCGCAGGGGTACGGCGCCAACCCCGCCCCGCCAGCGTGCGGACGGCCTGATCGACTGGTTCTGCAGCGCGCGTCAGATCGAGCGCCTGGTGCGTGCGGATGGCTGGAAGGGATGGGTGCGCGCGGAACGCGACGAGGGCGTTCTGATCGTTCGTGAGGCTCGGGTGGAGAGCGTTGTTTCGCCTGCCGGCGATCTATCGGACGCGGACCGGCAGAGCTACGGGACGGTGATCGAGGCGGGAGCCGAGCCCCTGATCGCAACGGGCGACGGCGCGCTGCGTCTGCTCGCGTTCGAGGGGGATGCCCCGCAGGCTCGGGAGCGTTTCCCCTTCCGTGCGGGGCGTCCTGGCCGGGCGCCCCGGGTCGCGATGATGCAGCCGACCTTCCTGCCCTACCTGGGGTACTTCTCGCTGATCGCTGATGCGGAGCTCTTCGTATTCCTCGACGACTTCCAGTTCTGCCGGCGCTCCTGGCACCAGCGCAACCAGCTCTTCCTGCCGGGAGGAAAGAGCGGCTGGGTTACGCTGCCGGTCGAGCATCCCAAGAAAGAGCACCGGCCCGGTCTCCACGAGATGCGTCCTGTTCTCGACGCCGGATTCCGCCGGAAGTTCCTCGAGACGCTACGGCATGCCTACCGTTCCACGTCTTACTTCGAGCAGGTCTTCCCCTGGGTCGAAGCTTGGGCCCAGCGCGACTGGGAGGATCTCGCGTCGATGAACATCGCGCTGATCCGTGAGCTTGCCGGGAGCCTCGGGCTGGAGACGCGCTTCGTCCGCGCCTCGGAATTTGACGTCGGGGGAGAGCGCAGCGCGCGCATCGCAGCCCTGCTGCGCGCGGCGGGCGCGTCGAGTTACCTCGCCGCGGCAGGGTCGGCAGAGTACATGCTCGACGACGGGGTCTTCCCGCTCCCCGAGATCCCGGTCTTTTTTCAGCGCTTCGAGCCGACGCCCTACGCGCAGGCGCAGTCCGCCACCTTCGTCCCCTTCCTCTCCGCGCTGGACGCGCTGATGCAGGTCGGCCCCCAGGCCGCACGCGGGCTCCTGCGCCGGGGGACCCGGACCTATGCGAGCTGGCAGACGCTTTGTGGAGAGCGGGCGTGAGCGGGCTGACGCGTCTCTTCCTGACCAACACGGCCTCGAACCTCGCTTTGCGGGTCTTCTCGGCGCTCCTCGCGCTGGTCGCGACGCGCGCACTGATTCACCATTTCGGCGACGAGCGCTTCG
>JANTFM010000265.1 GCA_024763475.1 Acidobacteriota bacterium
CCGCACCGTTCTCGGCCGCGTACTGCATGCCTTCCCACACGTCCGGCTCGTCGGAGAACTGGAGGCCCACGCGAACCGGCATGATCCGGGCGTCTGGTGCGACTCCGGCCTGGGTTCCGGCGGTTCCATCTCCCGCCACGCTTCCCGCACAGTGAGAACCGTGGGAGTTGTCGTCGTTGGGATCGTTGTCGCCATTGTCGATGTCGTAGCCGATCAGATCGTCGATGTAGCCGTTGCCATCATCATCTATGCCGTTCTCGTCATCGGCATCCATCACGACGCCGTCACCATCGAGGTCCTCACCCGGGTTGACCCAGATATGATCCTCGATGTCCGAGTGATACCAGCACACACCGGAGTCGACGACGGCGACGACCGCATCGCCACCCGTATTGCCGAGGTCGTTCCAGACCTCAGGCGCGCGCATCAGTTCGACGCCGCACTCGACCTCATCCACGCCAACATCGGCCGGGGCGAGGTAGGGGGCGAACGGCGCAGGAAGCGGCGCGGGCGTCATCGGGGGGCCGAGGGAGACATCGACCTTCGGAGAGTAGCTGACGTGCTCGACCTCAGGCAAGCCGGCGAGGCGCCGGACCTCTGACGGCGTCAGATCTGCCGCGATGATATTGCCGATCCAGAGCGGACGGATCCTGCGGGCCAACCCCCTGGCCTCCGCCAGGTCCAACAGGTTCCGCAGATTGCGCTGCGTTCGGCTCGCGTGCTCCTTGAGAGCACCCAGCAGCTTGGCGCGGCGGAGCTTCTTGTCGTGGACACCCTCCGCAAGCCCCGTGAGTCTTTTTCCTTCGAGTTGGTCGCTCAATACAAAAAATACGGGGACGAGTTCCTCTGCCGCGGCGGCATCGAGCACGCGCGGCAGGTCGCCGCGAAGTTTGGACTGCGTTGTCTGTACGGCTTCTTCGGCAAAAAGTGAACCAAATAGGACACTCACGCACAAGATGACAGAGAGCATGATCACGACGCGACGGTGCTGCATGGGCGACCCCTCCAATGGGACTCGGGTTTTTGTGTCCCCCGTTATCTACCGCGAGGCGCCCCAAGCGCAAGGACGCCTTTGCCAGCTTGTTCGCAGAGGCGGGGAGCTCCCCCAAGCGCATATCTGGGTATTCGGCCGGAGCTAACGACGCCGGAGATCGGCTTCCACGCGATCTCGACGTCTCCTCGTTGTTTCTCCCCCCTTTCGGTCGAGGCGCGTGCGCGGCGACTGGAAAGAAGGATCCCGGGATCGCCGATGCTTGGAAAGAGGGGATTCCGTGCCGGCTTCATCCCTGAGCACGGAAGCTGGAAGCGTGAGCGAAGCGAGGACCGCTCAACGCACTTCGCATTCGGATTCTTGATTGCAGATCAGCACTACTAACTAGTTTTTTTGCTAGGCTATTCCCGTAAATCCGAGTACAAGGCATGGTAGAAGCCCCCCGTCCCCCGGTTCAACCCTTACATGGCGCACGACGCGCTGGAGTTCCCATGCGAATCGCCCCCCGGTTGTTCTTCGTCCGCATGCTTGCTATGGCCCTGCTTCCCCTCGCGATGGCGGCTGACAACCAGTGGGTCCCCTTCGGCAGAGATGAGTCCAGGGCGGCTCCAACGCTCCAGGTCCTCGAAATGACGGCGAACTCCCTGGACGCCGACGTCCAGGTCCCCGGAATGCTCGTCGGCCGGACTCTGCTTCTCGGGGATGAGTTCGCGACCGTGGGACTTGAGCAGAGCCACCTGCTCTCCCTGGTCGGACGGCCGGAGATGCCCGTGATCCGACGGCAGATAGAAGTCCCACGGGGTGCACGAGTGAGACTGCGCTTGATCCCGGAGGACCTCGCCGAGTGGAGCCTGGCTTCCTATGGGCTTCCCCAGCGGCTGATGCCCGCTCAGCCCCCCTTGGTGAAGCAAGCGGAAGCCGAGGCCAACCGGCAGCTCGTCATCGACGAGGACTTCTACCGAAGCAACAGCTTCTGGCCCGAGGCGAATGCGATCATCGCGGGGCGCGGCATCGTGCGCGGGAGAGATCTCGTTCTCGTCGAGCTGCGCCCCATTTCCATCAACCCCGCCCAAGGCATCCTGCGCACCTGGTCCCGCGCGAAACTCGTCGTGGAGAGCTCGGGTGGGGACAACTGCTCGCCTGGAGTCGCAGACTCGCCTCGCCTGGACGCGTTGCGCACCACCGGCGTGCTCGGCACCGATCGCCCGCAGGATCCAGAGTGCCGCGAGGATGCCGCAGCGACAACCGATGCAGGATCAGGCAACGCTGGGGGAGCGGAGGGCATGCTCGTCTTCGTCGCTGACGACTTCGCTGCGGCCCTCGATCCTTTCGTTGACTGGAAACGCAAGACGGGTTTCAAGGTCGAAGTCGTCAAGATGTCGGATCTCGGCGGGAGCCCGAGCGACAGCGATATCAAATCGCAGATCCAGGACGCCTACAACACGTGGAACAACCCCTCTCTCGCTTTCGTGCTGATGGTCGGTGATACGGACTTCACGCCCATCCACCAAGGGAGCGGTGGTGGCAACTCCCAAGTCACAGACAACTGGTTCGTCTGTGTTGATGGGTCCGACTACTTGCCGGACCTCGCGATCTCGCGGATCTCCACCCGCACGGCAAGCGAAACGAGCGATGTCGTCGACAAGTTGATGACCTACGAACGCGCCACCTTCGCGAACGACAACTGGACCAAGCGAGCCGGCTTCATCGGCACCGGGGACAGCGGGCACATCAGCCTGATCGAGGACACCCACGACTACTGCATCGACACCTGGTACACACCAAACGGCTTCGACCAGACGTCGTGGTCCCATGGTTACTCGTCCTCGGACCGGCACTACAACAGCTACGACGCCGACACCTCGGAGATCTCCGCGTCGATCGACGAGGGGCGCACGATCGTCAACTACTCCGGTCACGGAAGTGAGACCTCCTGGCAGGGCCCAACGAGCCACGGCGGCTACGGCCAGAGCGAGGTCCGCAACAACACGAATGACGGCATGTATCCCTTCATCATCTCGAACGCCTGCGTCACCGGCACGCTCAACCGCAGCGAGTGTTTTGGCGAAACCTGGCAGAAGGAGCCGCACAAGGGCTCGATCGCCTTCCTCGGCGCATCGAACAGTTCCTACTGGGATGAAGACGACTACTTCCAGCGTCGCCTGCACGCGAACATCTTCCCGATGGACCAGACGCCTCCGATCGGAGTTCTCAACAATCGGGCCAAGATCGATCTCTATAACCACTACGGTGATACAGGCACGATGGCCTACTACTTCGACATGTACAACATGCTTTCCGAGCCCTCGCTCTCCCTGTGGACCCGGCGCCCCCGCGATCTCGATCCGGAGTATGACGACCAGCTTCCCACCGGCTCCACGGAGTTCACGGTGACGGTGCGCCGCGCGGGCACACTGGTCGAAGGCGCACTCGTCGCCGTCCGAAAGGCGGATGAGGGCATCTTCTCGGCCGGTTACACGGATGGATCGGGAGCGGTCGTCCTGCCTCTCGATCCCGCGCCGATGTCACCCGGAGCGATGGAGGTCACGATCACGGGGCACGATGATCGGCCCCACGAGGGCACGACCGAGGTCATCCCGATCGATGGGCCCTGGCTGCAACTCGATAACCATGTCGTAGACGACAGTGAGGCCGGCTGCGACATGGACGGTATCCCGGACATTGGCGAGACGACACACTTCGTGGTGACCCTGGCCAACAACGGCAGTGAGGACGCGCTGGAGACCCGAGTCTGGCTCTCCTCGACGGCGGACATTGCCGTGCTCGACAATCCGATCGCCCTCGGCACGATCCCGGTGGACGGGACGGCTGAAGCCAGCTTCGACGTGCGCATCGGCGCGGGCGTAAGCTGTGAAGAAGAGGCCGTCTTCGACGTGAGCTGGGAGTGCCTCGAATGCGATCCCGGGAGCGACACCTTCCCGCAAGAGCTCGAGGTTGACCTTCGAGATGAACACGACATACAGGACTTCGAGCACGGGGGCAGTGAACCTGCGGACTGGAGCCACGAAGCCGTCGCGGGAGCAGATGACTGGAGGATCGTGGATTCAAACACCCATGGCGGTACCTGGGCATACTTTGGCTCCGGCCAGGCACTTCAGAAGGAAACTCTACTCGTCTCGGAAGAGCTACACCCCGAAGGCGAGGCCAGCTTGAGTTTCTGGCATCGCTACGAACTGACGGAGCTCAAGTCCGGCGCCTATCTCGAGATCACGAAGAACGGTGGCAACACCTGGGACGAGGTCGATGCACTGATCACCTCTCATCCCTACAACGGGAGCGTCGGACAGGGGCTCGACCGGCATGCGGTCTGGAATGGCGACAGCGGGGGCTGGGTGAAGACGGTCCTCGACCTGAACACCTACTCCGGAGAGTCGGTCAGGGTTCGCTTCCATCTGGGTAGCCTGGGAGGGACGGGGAGCGGCTGGTGGATCGACGATCTCGAGCTCGAGTCGGTCTTCGTCGGCTGTGATATTTCCGCCTGCGGCATCCCGGACGAGGTTTCGATCACCGAAGTCACCAGGGAGGGCGATAGCACCCACCTTCGCTGGTGGGACGATCCCGTGAGTGCGCACTACCGGGTGCGGCGCAGCTCCGACCCGTCGTCCTCCGAGGGCTGGGAGGACGTCACGCAGCTTGACAGTGACGACACCGATGCCGAGTTCGCGGACGATACAGACGCCAGCTTTGCCTGCTGGCTGATTCAGGGTCGTGGCCCCGATGGAGACGGCCCCTGGGGCCACTATAGCTGGTAGCGTCTCCGCGCGTATCTACAGATGCCCGCGGGAGGCGATGGCGGCAAGACCACGTGCGAAGGCATTCGTGGTCTGTCTGGCATGGGGCCTCACTCGCCTGTCAGCGAGACCCCAAGCTCTTTGCAGTACCTGGCGAGACGATCCAGCCTCTTCCCTCTCAGGACAGACATGTCGCGACGGATCGCTGCGGCCTGCTCGGGGAAGACCTCCTTGATGAGGTGCCTGCCCCGCTCGCTGAGATGCACCGCGATGTAGCGCCGGTCGCGGGTGCTGCGCTCGCGGCGGACGAGACCCCGGCGCTCGAGGTTATCCACGATCGTCGTCACATTGCCACCGCTGACCTGCAGCTTCTGCGCAAGGTCCCGCTGGCAGAGCGGTCCGCAATGAAGCGTAGCCTCGAGGACAGCGAACTGTCCCAGGGTGAGCTTGTGGGGCGCAAGACGCGTGGCCAGGCTGGACTTCAACGACTCGGCAGCGCGCAGCAACTTGAGCCAGGCATCCAGCGGGCGAGGGCGCTCTTTGGCTCGCGGGGACTCGACCGCCGATGCCTCGACTCGGGTCGCGGCCCGAGACCTCGATCCATCCCCAGACTTCCTCTTGCCATCACGCTTCTTGCCCACGGCGAGTCCCCGATTCCCGGTCTCGAAAATTAGTTCCGACTTAAACTATCTTAAGTTCAACGGCTGGGCAAGGTGTCATCAAACATGACCTGTAGCCACGGAGATGGATCGTTCGAACAGTTCCACCGCCGCATGCAGCGGGCACCTGGCTTGGGACCGCACGGGAAACCCCTGCGCGGGGAACGCGGAGAATCAAGCTGCAGAGACGGTCTTTCGCACCCGGCTCAGCGAGTCGCCTCAGTCACAAACGACGTCCTGCCGCTGGCCGGACCCACAGAAGCGTTCCTTCTCCTCCGCAAAGGTAGCCTCCGCAAACCCACTCCGGCCCGTCGCATCCACAGCCG
>JANTFM010000266.1 GCA_024763475.1 Acidobacteriota bacterium
GCCTGATCTCAGACAGAGCCTTGTTCGTCGCCCGAAGGGTCAGCCGCATCGTGGTCTCACTCGTTTCACATTCTTCCACGTTTCCGACGCGATGTGCGAGAGCAATCAGATCACCGCGGGCGCAGGGGATCTCCAGGGTTGTCACGATCTCCCGGCCGAGCAGACGGTCGCCCAGGGTTTCGGCCAGGTCTTCAACACCTTCTCCGCTGAGTGCGGAAACAAACACGGCATCCCTGTGGGCCAGGCGCAGCTGGGCCAGTGACTCCGGGGGCACGCTGTCGATCTTGTTGTAGACGACCAGTTGCTCCCGATCTGCAAGGCCGGAGTCCTCCAGGACGGCCTCGACCGTCTCCCGTTGGGCATCTCCTGTGGGATGGGAGAGATCCACGACGATCACGAGCAGATCGGCCTCTCCCGCCTCTTCGAAGGTCGAGCGGAAGGAGGCGACCAGGTGATGAGGCAGCTTCCGGATGAAGCCGACGGTGTCCTTGATCAGGTAGGCCCCTCGCTGCCCGAGATCCACGCGGCGCACGGTGGGATCGAGGGTCGCGAAGAGCCGATCCTCGACCATGACACCGGCCTCCACCAGCCGGTTGAACAGCGAGGACTTGCCGACGTTGGTGTAACCGACAAAGGCCGCCTGGGGCATCCCCTCACGCGACTGGCGCCTGACCTCCCGTCCCTTGAGCAGTCGCCGCAGCTCAGCGCGCAGACGATCAAGGCGCCGCCTCACCATGCGACGATCCAGTTCGATCTGCTTCTCGCCCTCACCCTTCGTCCCACCAGGACCACCCCCCACCTGGCGCGAGAGATGAGACCAACGGCCCGCGAGGCGGGGCAGCAGATAGTCCAGTTGGGCGATCTCAACCTGGGTGCGAGCCTCCCGGCTCTGAGCCCGACTCGCGAAAATATCGATGATCAGGCCTGCGCGATCCACGACGGGGATGTCGAAGATCGTTTCGAGGTTCCGCGCCTGGGCGGGTGTCAGATCCTCATCGATCGCGACAATGTCTGCCTCAAGACCGGCCGCCATGACGCCGACCTCTTCGGCCTGCCCGGGGCCGATGAAGGTCGCAGAGGTGATCTTCCGCAGGGACAGCGTGACGCGCCCGGCCTCTCCGAAGCCCGCGGTATCGGCGAGCGCAGAGAGTTCGTCCAAATGCTCGCCGGTATCGTTTCCAGACTCTCCGGGCTTGGTTGCGCCGACGAGGAAGGCGCTTCCCCGAAGCTTCAGTTCTTCTTCAGCCACGCCTTCAGCGCCTCCACCGTGGGGGCTTCCGTACCGGAGTAGAGAATCTCACCCCGGGAGTCGGTCACGACGTGCCAAGGAACCAGCGAGACCCCATAGGCCTGCTCCAGCAACCCGTCGGCATCGTAAACCAGTTGCCGATGAGTGCCCAGGGAGCCTGCCCACTTCGTGAACGCAGCCTGATCCTGCCGCTGAGAGAGACCCACGACAATGGCCTGATACCCGGTCCGGCGCAGAACTCCCGTCCGGCGGCGCAACTGGGATACGGTTTTTTCGCAGGGGCGACACCATCTCGCCACAAAGATGAGTTCGGTCACCGTGGCGTCATGAGCTGAGATCTTCTCGCCGCCCACGGTCTGAAAGGCGGTTGGCAGGGGGCCCCGCTTGCCGTCTTCTCCTGCAGTCACGCTGGCGAGTGCCAGCAACGAGACCGCAACGAGAACACCCGTGAGCAGGGATCGGGTCATAGCTTGCCCCAGCCCTGGTAGAAGAACCACGCGGCCAACAGCAACATCAGGACACCGACGACCTTCTTGAGCGTGATCATCCAGCCACCGGGCCGCGGGAGACTCGCAGCCATCCCCGAGAAGATCGCGAGGAAGAGGAAGAGAAGCCCGAGTCCCAGGCTGAACGCCAACATGGCGATCGTACCGAAGGCCAGGCGACCCTCCTTGGCCACAATCGCCACGAGAGGGAACACGATCGGCGCCGCACAGGGTGCCGCGACGATGGCCGAGGTGGCACCCATCAAGGCCGCACCGATCATCCCCTGCCGGGGTCCGGTGCCCACCCGGTCGAGCAAAGCAGAGGGCACCTGAATCTCGAAGAGTCCAAGCATCCCCAGCCCAAAGATGGCCAACATGAGGCCGACGAGACCATAGCCCCAGAAGGTCTGGGTGATCGACCCGAAGGGCTTGCTGGCCATGATGGCAAACATGCCGAAGCCCGTGTAGACGATCGCCATCCCAGCGACGTAGACCAGCGCGCGCACGATGATGCGTAGGCGGCGGCCCTCCGCCGAGGCCCCGGAGGCGATCGCGTTGGTTTCGGCCCCGCCCATGTAGGTCACGACGATCGGAATCATCGGGTACACGCACGGCGTCAGCGAGGCCAGCACGCCCGCTCCAAAGAAAATAGCGATCGCCAGCGGGTCGGAGGCCCCTCCGACATGGCTGGCCAAGCTATCAGATAGCCCACCGATCCACTGCCCGAATGAACTCGCGATGATGGCAAAGGGGCTCACGTTGTTTGCTCCAGATCCAATGGCTAGCCGGCGACGACCTTCTCGATCATGCCCTCGATTTCCGACTTGCTGCGGTTGCCGACGGCCTGCCCGACGACAGCGCCACCCTTGAAGAACATCATGGTCGGGACGGACGAGATGCCAAAGCGCTCTGCGGTGGCACGCGCCTCATCCACATCGACACCGTAGAATTTCATCTTGGATCCGTACTCTGTGGCGAGGACTTCGAGCGTGGGCGTCAAGGCCTTGCATGGGCCACACCAGGTCGCGGAAAAGTCGACGAGGACCGGCTGATCGGAATTGAGAACCAGGGACTCGAAGGTGTCGTCTTTGAGGGCGGGAAGGTTGGACATTGAATCTGATCTCCATGAAAAAGCTGTCTGTCCCGGCACGCGAAACGCCGAATTGCGTGTCTCGCCGTGACCGGATGCCGTTATCACTCGGTAATTAGAGATGCCGTTTGCACCCAGAGGTTACGACGCGGCGGACACTTCTCGCCAATTCGGCTCCCGTGTCAGCTTCCGATCTCGTTCGGAAGACTATCTGCCGATCCGATCTTAATTGCCAGAGAAAAACAGCTTAGTCTCGCGCGTAGAGCCGGCAGCATGCCAGGAATCGAGACCTTGACGGGGCTTGCCCGCAGACACGAACTTCTCCGCCGGAGGAACCGGGATGAACACAGCAAGATGCCCACGATGTGGTGCCCCCGCGAATCGGGAGCAGCCAGATCCGCTCGCCCGCTGCGCGTTCTGCGGCGCCCTCCTGGCCTCTCACGGCTTTGGTGAAACCCCGATGGTGGCCCATCCCCGCTTCGACGAGCGGCAGATCCGCGACAGGGTGCGCCGCAGCCTGGACCGATCGCTACAGCAGACCTGGCGGCCGGCGTCTCTTCAGCTGGTGTACTACCCGTTCACGACGGACGGCCCCGCGAGGCAGCCCTATCGTCCCCTGGCGCCGCTGCCCCCATTGATTGCAGCCATCTGGCGGCCCTCGGGAGCAGACCTGGTGCGGGAGGCCCCGGATGGCGAGGACTACGTTGGGGCGACCTGCGTGCCCGCAGCCGAAAAACCCGCCGCGGGGCAAGGAGTCGTAATGTACCCCTTCTTCCGCGTGCAGTTGGCGGGAGTCAACGAAGAGAGCGCCTGCTGGTTCGACGGGATCGACGGCCAAACCATGCTCCCGGAGGAACTGCGGGTCCAGGCGAGCCGCTCCCGGGGCAAGACCCTGGGGAAGACCACGGCCATCGCCTTCGGCATCGGCCTGGGTGGCGGCCTGCTCTTGCCCTTTCCCTTCTCGCTTCTCGGCGTTGCCGCGGCAGGAGCCGTCCTCTGGACCCGGGAGGACACACGATGAGTGCAGCGCCGACGGCACCGGCCCTCAAGGTGCTCGCGTGTCCCCGATGTGGCGGAGCACCGGATCCTGAGGGAGGACCCGGGCATCTCGCCCGCTGCCGCTCCTGCGGCGTTCTGGGTCTCATCGACGACCCGGAACGCAGGCACCGGCTGGCGATCATGCCGGCGGTCGACCGCGCGTTCGCGACGGACTCGTTGCGCGCACGACTGCGGGAGCGGGGCGCAACCGGACGATTCAGCCTGCATGCACAGGAGTTGATCTTCGTGCCCTTCTGGCGCGTGAGGACTCTGCTGGTGGGCCTGGTCGAAGGCCGCCAGCCCCGAAGCAGCCGATCTCTCGAGAGGGTCACGGCGGAAAACGGCCAGAGCTACTTCCAGTTCCTCGAAAGGAATGATGGAGACGAAGCCGTCTCCAAGGAGATCCAGAAGACGGTCCTTTCGGTTATCTCCGCCTGTCCGCTCGAGGAGTACGGCCTCCCCACCCTGGATCGACGGCGTCAGTCCGCGGGAGCGCTCGCCGTCAAGCGGAGTCTCGATCGTCTCGGCGAGGTCGTCGTCTTCCACCCCGGCCTGCGGAAGCTCGGAGCCTTCCTCGACCCGCTCTTCCCTATCGAAAAGGCCGAGGACGAGGCGGAAGGCTTGCTCGAAGCCCAGAAGGAGGGCATGACGGCCGGGCTGCTTCCCGGAGCAACCCTGGACACGGCGGTCCTCGAGCGAGACACGGGCCTGGTGTTCTTCCCGGTCTTCCTGCTCCGCTTTCAGCAGGGCTCGACCCGGGGCAGCGCGGCAGTGGACGCCTCAAGCGGCGAGGTGGTCTCGATACGCCTTCCACCGACCGGCGGGATGCACCGCCACGACCGGCGCATCATGATCCTGCTCGCCCTCGCGGGGGGATTGCTCACAACAAGTCTCGCGAGGATCGCTCTCATCGCTCCGAGAATTTTCCAGGGGGAGAACGCCGAGGCCTTTCGCGTGAAGCTCCTGCTGGCGGCCATCCTTCTCGGAGTGGCCTCATGGGCGGGCCTCAAGGGAATGATCCGCTACCTGGGAGGAAGGCTGCGATGAGCGAACCGCGATTTCTCCCCCTCGTTTGCCCGAACTGTGCTTCCGACCTGAGCGGGCGCGCCGTGGACCGGGTTGCGTTCTGTAGCGAGTGCCGTAGCGCCTGGCGTTGCGATGGCCATGAGCTCACGCCCCTCCCCGTGGCCCGGGTCCGCGTGCTGCCCCCTGGCGAGGGCTCGCTGATCCACCTCCCCTTCTGGCTCAAGGGCGCCTGCGTGCTGCCCGCCTTCCTCACCGAAAGACCGTTGACCCTCGCGCGCATCGCCCACCAGCATCTCGAACTCTGGCCGGCGGAACGCGCCCTCGCGGATCCTCTGCCCCTGGGAGCTCGCATCTCTCCTGCGAGCCTCGCCGAGGCCGCCCGTCTCGCCGTGATCGACCCTCCCTCCTCATCATCCCCCCTCGCCCTGCTCGCGCTGCCTGCGAGGATTGCGGGGGAGCGTTTCCTCCTCCCCCGATTCGACGGCGAGCTCTACCTGGGGGATGTGCTCGAGGCCCACGCTCTTCGCGGGTAAGCCACACGCTTCCGGGTACAATGCGGGCACGGTAGAGCCCGTGTTTCGGGCGCTAGGCGAGAGGCGCGAGCCGCTCGTGATTCGCGTGCGTGACGAGCGTTTTCGGCGTAGGGCTGGTGCTTCGTGAGACGGGGGTGTTTTGGGTGAGGGGCTCATCGATGGTCCGGCGCCAACCGCGGAGCATCGAGGGAAGGAGAACATGTGCACCATGAAGACCTGACTCTCGGCGAGGCCCTCAAGACGGCGCAGCGCGTCACGGTCATGACCGGAGCCGGGATCTCGGCCGAGTCCGGAG
>JANTFM010000267.1 GCA_024763475.1 Acidobacteriota bacterium
GTGTAGAGGCGCGAGCTGATGGCCTCTTCGTCAATTGCGCCCGGCTCGAGGGTTCCGGCCGCAACCTCATTCGCGATCTTCCGGACAGCCTCGGCAATCTCGCTGCGGCCGGAGTAGGAGAGGGCGACCTGAAAGACCATTCCGGAATTCGCCGAGGTCAGTTCCTCGGCATGGCGGAGGCGCTTCACCACGTTCGAGGGCAGATCCTCGACGCGCCCAATACAACGAAACGAGACGCCCTGCTCATGGATCTTCTGCAGTTCCTTGTCGATGAACTCCCGCAGCAAGCCCATCAGCGTATTGACTTCCGCGGCGGGCCGCTTCCAGTTCTCCGTACTGAACGCGTAAAGCGTCAGCACTTCGACACCGAGACGCGCAGAGGACTCGAGGGTCTCTCGCACGGAAGCGATGCCCGCCCGGTGCCCTGCGACCCGCGGCAATCCCCGCTCGCGAGCCCAACGCCCGTTCCCATCCATGATGACGGCGATGTGCCGGGGGAGGCGCTGCGGGTCGAGTTGCGCCAGCAAGCTCTCGCCAGCTCCCTCCGGGCTGTGCCCCTCTTCCCGGGGCGGGCGATCCTTCATGGGGTGTGTCTCTCCTCCGTTTCCGCCGAAATCTATCACCCTCCGCGCTTGGGCACCAATCCCCTGCGGCGTGCCTCGAGAGCGCACGATTCCTGGCCTTGCGAGTCAAAAACCCTTCGATGCGCTCTGCGTGGCTCGCGTTATGGACGGAATCCATGGCTTCAACTCAGGAGGATAAAGCACTTGCACGAGGCAGAGGCCCTCCGCGGGCGCCGCGACGCCTGCCTGCGCGCGATCCCTGGAGGCCAGAATCGCCGGGATCTCCTCGACGCAGCGGTGAGAGCGGCCGACGTCCACCAGGAAGCCCACCAGGTTGCGGACCATCCTGTAGAGGAAGCCATCGGCTTCCACCTCGAACTCCAGGACGCCATCGTCCGAGCGCCCCACGGTGAAACGCCGGATCGTCCGGATCGTCGTGACGGACTTTCCCCCGGTCTTGGTGAACGACGCGAAGTCGTGACGTCCCGTCAACCGCGCGGCCGCGACCCGCATCGCCTCGAGATCCAGTTCACGCCACAGACTCCAGGCCCATCGCGTTTCGAAGGGGAGCACCAGGCGCCGGTTGATGATGCGATAGCGGTAGATCTTCCCCAGAGCACTGCGGCAGGGATGAAACGCCGCCGGCATGACGGCGAGATCCAGAACCCGCACGCTGGACGGAAGCCGCGCGTTGAGAGCGTTGAGGACCTCCCTCGGGTCCCGCGGATTGGGCGGATAGTAGGTTGCCACCTGGCCGATCGCATGCACCCCGGTGTCGGTCCGCCCCGAGCCAACGACCCGAACGCGTTCCGGCCCGCAGGCATGCACCACCGAGAGAACACGCTCCAGCTCTCCCTGCACGGTCGGCACAGAAGGCTGCAGCTGCCACCCCCCGAAATCGCTTCCATCGTAGGCGACGAGGATCGCCGTCGGCCGCCTGCCGGAACGCTCCTTCAAGCTCACGAATCCGCAACCTCGCCGGGCTGGATCCGCAGGACTCCGGCTTCCGCGTCGAGGGACGCCTCGTACCCGAGGGGGAGTGCACGCGCCTTTCGGCCGTGTCCCGCGGAGATCCCGCGCAACGCGGGGACTCCCCGTTCCCGGGCGAAGTCGAGCAGCACACGGCTGAGGGGGCGCGAGGCGCGTGACGGCGCGGCATGGCAACGCGTGAAGTGGCCGAAAACAAGACCCCGGACGCCGTCGAAGAGACCGGCCTCCGCGGCCTGCCACAAGAGGCGGTCCACGCGATAGGGAGGCTCCTGGACCTCCTCGAGGAAGACGATCCTGTCGCGCAGTACGGGTTGCCAGGAGGTGCCCACCAAGCTGACGAGCATGGTCAGGCATCCGCCCGCAAGTCGCCCCCGGGCCTTCCCGGGCACCAGCACAGCGCGCGTTCCCGGGCGGAACACACGCGGCGCACGAGGCGTCTCGAGCATCGCCTTGAGATCTGCCGGAACGAAACGCTCGGCATGCGCAAGGTCTGAAACCAGCGGGGCGTGCCAGCTCGCGACACCCAGATCGAGCAGGCGCAGGAGCAAGACGCTCAGATCAGAAAATCCGATCAACCAACGGGGCGTCTCGCGGAGCACAGAAAGATCGACCAGCTTGAGCAGGCGCGCACTGCCCCACCCCCCCCGTGCGGCCCAGATGGCGTCGATTCCGGGCGCCTCGAGCGCCCAGCGAAGATCCTCCGCGCGCGCCGTGTCGCTTCCCGCGAGATCACCGTCCTTTGCGTAGAGCTGCCGCCCCAAGACGACCTCGTAGCCCCAAGCCCGCAACTGCTGGATCCCCGGAGAGAGTGCCGCGCGGCACGTCACGGAACCCGGTGCGATCACCGCGATTCGTCCCCCTGCGGGCATTGCCGGTGGCACGATCACGGGTAGCTCTCGCCTGGCTCTCACGATCAGGCCTCCTGGGAACGATCGATGACCTTCGCATCAACCCTTGGCGGCCGGCCCGCAATCTGGACCTCATGGGCCTTCTTTGCCTCGGCCAACAGGCCCCGATCCACGAGGAGATCAAGCCCGGTGAGCGCTAGCGCCCGTGAGGCCTGGAGCGCCGCGCGGTAAGCCCGAGGGGCATTCGACGCTTCGACGAAGGCGCTGGTATGGGTTGCAATGGGCTCGTCCGCTATCGCGAAGGTCGGGTGCAGGGAGGGCACCTGGTAGGACAGTGTCCCCATATCGAGCGAAGCGACCGGTCGCCCTGGCCCACTTGCGAGAAGCAATCCCGCGTCCCGCGCATGTCGGGACCAGATCGAGGCGATCGATGGATTGGAAATCATCTCGTCGTAGAGGTTGTCGATGGTACGAATCTGTGCACGCGCCCCGGCCTCGCTGGCCACTCGATTCACGAGATCCGTAAAGCGCGGCAGCACCTGTTCCACCAGCTGGCCCGTCTCCCCGGCTCGCAGGGAAAAACGGGCCCGCGCCCGGTCTGGCACCAGGTTGGGCCGGACACCACCTTCGAGGATGACTCCCGGCATCCGCACGAGCGAGTCCATCTCGGCGAGCAGCAAATCCCGCCGAATGAAGAGCCGGATCATGGCGTCGAGGGCGTTGACACCTCGCTCACGAGCCGCCAGGGCATGGGCGCTTTGCCCCTCGTAGATCACCTCCACGGACCAACTGGCCAACGATGGGACAGACGCCCGCGATTCGGCACCTGGATGGGTCAGAAGTGCGGCGTCCACACCGTCGAAGGCACCGCGAACGGCCAGGACGACCTTTCCGCCGATTGTCTCCTCCGCGGGGGCGCCGATGACCACGACGCACCCGCCCGTCTCAGCGAGCACGGATCTCAACGCCAGCGCAGCACCATGGGCAGCCAGCACGATGAGGTTGTGACCGCAACCATGCCCTAGACCAGGCACCGCGTCGTACTCCGTCAAGAAGGCGATCGTCGGACCATCCTTGTCCGATCTCGCCTCCGCCCGAAACGCGGTGGCCATCCCCGCGATACCGGTTTCGACGCTCAATCCTTCTTCTTCGAGCTCTCCGCTCAGACGCGTGACGGTATGAAACTCGCGGCAGCCGAGTTCCGGATCGAGATGAATGTCCCGCCCTAGACGTTGAAGCTGGGGCGCGCGGCGGTCGAACTCTTCGAGGACGCGGCGCCGAAGAGATGCGATCTGTCCCGGGCTGCAAGACGCTTGACTCATCCGCCTATCTTGCCATCGGCGGGGGTCACGCAACAGTGGAAGTGTCGAATGGAGCCGGTCATAAGCCGGATTCTGTTCCCCGCAAGCGAAGAGGAAACGTCTACCCCTGCGCCCGCGAGGGAGGATCATTCATCTGGAGCGGTGGTCACCCACCGCTTCGAGCGGCCTACCCGGAAGCGGCGCGGGCCACGCCATGGCTTCCCTATTTGGCCTTGCTCCACGCGGGGTTTACCAAGCCATCCCGGTTGCCCGAGATGCTGGTGGGCTCTTACCCCACCGTTTCACCCTTACCCGCACCGATCCCGAAGAATCGGCCGCTGGCGGTCTGCTCTCTGCTGCACTTTCCATCGGGTCGCCCCGCCTGGGAGTTGCCCAGCGCGCTGCCCTGTGGAGTCCGGACTTTCCTCGACGGGACGGATCCCGCCGCGATCCTCTCCCCGGCTCCATTCGACGCCGAGATATTAGCCTGTTTCGCAACCCGAGTCTTCTGGCACAATAGCTACTCGCCGCGGCAGGCGGTCGGGAGAGACCTGTAACGATATGAGTACCCAACCCTCAGCACCGAACGGACCTCGGAAACCCCAGCGCTCGCCGGAGGGGGTCCAGTTGCCCTGGGACGAACAAGCCGAGCGGGCAGTACTCGGCGCGATCCTGCTTGAGCCAAGCTCCATCGATGGTGCGGCCGAGCTACTGCGTCCCGATGACTTTCACAGGGTCGCACACCGGGAGATCTTCAAGGCACTCTACGCACTCTCCCTCGGCCACCAGGCCATCGATCCGGTCACGCTGCGCCATGAACTCGAGAAAGCCGGCACACTGGAGATCGCCGGAGGACACCCGTACATCGCGTCGCTGATCGAGGACCTGCCGCGAGCCACGAACGTCTTCTCCTACGCGAAGATCGTTCAGGACCGCTCGCTCCTGCGCCAACTGCTCCATGTCACGGCTGATCTCGGCACGGAAGCCGCCCAAGGAAACCGCTCGGCAATCGAGATGATCGATGAGGCCGAGAGTCGGCTCTTCGGCCTCTCGGATAGCGGGCGGCGAGGGGGATTCGTCTCCATCACCGAGGTGGCGAAGACCGGTATCGACATGCTCGAGAAGCTTTCCAAGCAGAGAGTCGCCGTCACCGGGACTCCCACAGGATTCACGAAGCTCGACAGCATGACCTCCGGCTTCCAACCCGGCGAGATGATCATCGTCGCCGCACGTCCGTCCATGGGAAAAACCGCGCTCGCGATCAACATGGCCCAGACCGCAGCACGACAGGACACGGTCGTCGGCATCTTCTCCCTCGAGATGTCGGCCGAACAGCTTTATTTCCGCATGCTGTCCAGCGAGGCTCTCGTCTCCGGGCACAAGCTCAGAACAGGGCGTCTCGACGCAGAGGAATGGGCCCGGATCATGCATAGCGCGGAGACGCTTTCCGGCTGCAGAATCTTCATCGATGACACGGCGGGGATCTCACCCATGGAACTCCGCGCCAAAGCCCGTCGCCTCAGCAAGGAAGAGAATCTCGGCATGATCGTCGTGGATTACCTGCAGCTGATGCGGGGAGACGGCCGGATCGAGTCCCGCCAACAGGAGATCTCCGAGATCAGTCGTTCCCTGAAGGGGATCGCCAAGGAACTCAAGATCCCGGTCGTTGCACTGTCCCAGCTCTCCCGCGCCCCGGACCAGCGGATCGGCGACCATCGCCCCCAGCTCTCCGATCTCCGCGAGTCGGGCGCCATCGAGCAGGACGCCGATCTGGTGCTCTTCATCTTCCGGCCCGAGGTCTACGAGAAGGAGCCGGAGAAGATCGTCGAGAAGCAGCTCGAAGGCAAGGCGGAACTGATTGTCGCCAAACAGAGGAATGGCCCGACAGGAATGGTTCCCCTCTATTTCGTCAAGGAATTCACACAGTTTCAGAACCCCTCGACGGAATTCTAGGAACTGTTCCGCCGTGGAGCGAAGAATGTTGCACGCCACTTCTGGCGAGGAACGTGTCCCG
>JANTFM010000268.1 GCA_024763475.1 Acidobacteriota bacterium
TCTCGATCCCACGTCGGACACCGGGCTCGGTCTTGATACCAGCTACCAGATTGATGTGAGCGGGACCCTGACGGACCTGAGCGGCAAGAGCGCCGTGCCCTTCACGAGTGCATTCAAGTCGACGGATGTGGACCAGAGCGGCGGCGTCAAGCTCGAAGAGTCCACGCCGACTCCGAGCGATCCTCATCCGGCTCGCGGCGAGCAGGCCGAGGCGAAGCTCGGCGCCTCGTTGGCGGAGCTCGGCGATCTGAACCGGGATGGGGAGTCGGACTTCGCTACGGGCGAGCCGCTCTTCGACTACGACGTGGACGGTGACGGCACCCTCGAGGCGGATGTCGGCCGGGTGTTGATCTATCTCGGGGATCCCGACCCGTCGAAACGGGCCGAAGCAGACATCGCGCTCTACGGTGCCGCGGCCGGGGATCACGCGGGCTGGTCCGTGGCGGGGCTGATGGACACGGATGCCGATGGCACGTTGGAGCTGCTGGTCGGTGCACCAACTGCCGATGTGGATCTCGATGCTGACGGCACCGTGGATTGCGCGGAAGGTGCAGGCACGGAGTGCGATGCGGGCCGCGCGTACCTGATGCGGATCGCGTGGGCGGATCTGCCGCACATCGCGGAAGACGGCACCTTGGACGAGATCGACCTCGATGCTGGTGACGGCACTCTGGACAGTGCCGCCTTCGAGGGCAGCCAAGCTGGGGCCCAGGCCGGTTGGTCGGTGGCTCTCGCGGGCAAGACAAATGCGGACAGCATGCAGGACATTCTGATCGGCTCTCCTGGATTCGACGTGGACTCGGTGCTCCTGGAGACCTTGGACGACGCGGGCGCGGCCTACCTGGTCTTCGGCGAGAGCGGCGGATTGAGCGGGACGCACGCCCTGGGCGACGTGGGAGACACGAGTGGAAGCGCGACGATCGCGGGTTACCGCTACGAAGGAGACCAGGCCGGCGCGCGAACTGGCGAGGTGGTCGCCGGAGGCGGCGATCTCGACTCGGATGGGTTTGACGAGCCGGTGATTTCCGCGCCTTACCATGCTGTAGATTTCGATGCGGACGGCACGATCGAGTGCGGCGGCTCCACGAACGACAGCGAGTGTGGCGCCGGCACGGTCTACTCACCGTACGGGATCGGTGATGGAGGAATTGGCGACATCGGCATGGTGGGTACTGACCCACTGAGCCCGGATCTCGAGAACGGCTTGCAGACAGGTGGAAACCAGAAGGACATGCACCTCGGCTCCTCCCTGAGCGGGCCGATGGACTACGACAACAATGGCAGTGCCGACCTGGGGATGGGCGCCCCGCACTACGATGCGGGCACCGGCCTCGAGGACGCGGGCATGGGCCTGATCCTCTTCGGGTCCGGCATCGGCGATGGCGGTATCGGAGATATCGGTCTCTTCCTCGATCCCACTCTCTCGCTTCAGCTCGACGGAGCCGCGGCGGGCGACCAATTCGCTTCGTCGATGGTGGCGCCGGGTGACGTTAACGGTGACGGACTGAACGACCTGGCCTTCGGAGCGCCCTACGTGGACGTCGACCATGATGGCACACAGGTGATCGATGCGGGTGCGGTCTACCTGCGCTACGGAACGGGCACGACCCTCGGCGGTGTGGAATCCGCCGGGTCGATCGGCACGAAGGTCTACGGCACCCTCTATCTCGGTGAGAATACCAACGACCATGCGGGCGCCGCGGTATCCGGCGCGGGCGATGTCGATGGTGACGGCATCGGCGATTGGGTTGGTTCCGCGCCGGAGCACGACACGGACGAGACGAAGGCGGACGCCGGGACGGTCTACATCGTCACGGAGGACGATGCGCCGCGCCCCGGCTCGTGCGACGAGGCGGGTTGCCGGGTGGAGGATCTGGATACCGGCGCGTCCCTGGACGTGCCGGCGAACGCCCTGGGCGGGAGCCTCTACCTCGAAGCCAGGGCCCTCGATGGCACGGGAGATCTTCCCGCGTCTCCGCCGGCGGGTACGGCTCAGGTCGCCGGCGCGCTCTTCTCTCCGGAAGGCGAGGACCTCGCCATCGCAGCCAGCGGTGCCTTGCCGCTGCGCCCAAGCCAGGACACCGGATCGATGAATGGCCGGATTGACGACCTTTATGTCTACGACACCGGATCCTGGGTGGATACTGGCCTCGACGTCGAACTCGGGCCGAACAGCGGTGGCGGATGGAGTTACTCCTACGACGCGGCCGATGCAATCGATCCTTTGGGCTACTACGTGATCTTCCTCCCGGACGGCGACGAGGACGATCTCTGGGACGAGAACGACGCCTGCACGGATGTCGATGGCGATGGCTTTGGCAATCCCGGTTTCCCGCAAAACACTTGTGCGGAGGACAACTGTCCATCGGCCTGGAATGCGGGCCAGGGGGATGCGGATTCCGACAGTACCGGCGACGAGTGCGACGAGTGTACGGACATCGATGACGATGGCTTCGGGGATCCCGGATTCCCGGCAAACACCTGCACGATCGACAACTGTCCTGATCTGCCGAACCCGGCGCAGTCTGACCCTGACGGAGATGGCCTCGGCGCGGCCTGTGACAATTGCCCGGATGTGGCCAACGCGACTCAGCGGGATGGCGATGGCGACGGCATGGGTGATGCCTGTGACGGGGACGGCGGCTCTCTGGTCGTGTCGAGCGCTCCAGCCGACGAGAAGTATCAGACGATCCAGGCTGCGGTGGATGCGGCCCAGCCCGGCTGGTCGATTGAGATCTGGCCTGGTGACGGCACGAGCTACGACGAGCATGTTGTGATCGGCAAGGTGTTGAGCCTCCGCGGGAATCCCGATCCAGATGCGGACGGTACGTTGGAAACGATTGTTGTAGATGGTCTGTCCCAGGCAGCGTTCACGATCGATGGTGTGCCATCCCAGGCAGCGGATCCCGTGCTCCTGTATCGCCTGACCCTACGTGGGGCCACCGGTGTCGAGAGCACTCACTTCCTTCGGTTGCAGGAGCTCGATCTGGATCAGATCACGGGGACAGGGATCATCCAGAGTGCGCGATCTGGTGAGGCCTTCGACATCGAGATCGCTCCTGGTGCCTCGACGGGGTTGCTGGTGGCCGCGGGTGCGAGCTTCCATCTCGAGCGTGGCCTGATTGGCGGCACGAGCCAGGAAGCGATCAACGCGCAGGGCGCCCTCACGGTTGTTTCGACCGAAGTGAGCGGCGGGTCTGGTGCGGGCGTCACTGTGGCCGCGACCGGAACCGCGGACTTGAGGTACCTGACGCTGGCGGATCACGACGGGATCGGGATCGACGCCTCTGCGGCTGGCGCTTCGGCGGTGAGTCTTGGCCACAGCATTGTCTACGGCAACGGTTCCGCGGCGGGCGACACCTGTGCGGACGGCGCACAGGATCTGCTCGGCGTGCCTGACACCCAGGTCAGCTATTCGAACATCGGTTGTCCTGACGACATGGCCGGCAGTTCGGGAAACGTCAGTCTCGATCCGCTCTGGCAGGACCGCGCCGCGGGCAACTACCGCTTGCAGCCGGCGAGCCCCGTCGCGGACCGCGCGGACGGCCTCTCCTGGGATGCCTACGCGGGCGATCCCGCCTTCGACCGCGACCACGGTCCGCGCTCCCGGGACATGGACGGAGACGGCCTTTCGGTGGTGGACATGGGCGCCTACGAGGGCCACGACCCGGCTCTGCTCGCTGCCGTTGCCGGCCTGGCATGGACCGGTCACGACACCCTGAGCTGGAATGTGATCGCGGGTGCGGAACTGTACCACGTCTACCGTGACCCCATCAGCGCTCTGGGGTACAGCGCGGGTGCCACCTGCCGCGACGACCTCGATGGTAACAACACCGACACTGAGCTTGTGGATGCGGAACTGCCTGCCGCTGGCGGTGCCTTCGTTTATCGCATCACAGCGGAAGACACGGATGCAGGAAGCGAGGACGAATCCAGCCTCGGGTTGGGGTCGTCTGCGGAACGCAGTAATCCGGCGGCATGCCCATAAAGCAAGCCGTGCCTTGAGCGCTGATGGCGGGCTTGACGCCGGCAAACGGCAATTGCGACGGCTTCGGTCGTCGGGGTTAACAATGGGGAGGCATGGATGAACAGGATCATTGCTGGAATCAGTCTGGTACTGAGTCTCACGGTGTTTCTCGCAGCGGGGTGCATCATGGCAGACGCTTCCCGAGACGGCGAACAGTACTCAGGAAGTGGCGGAGATGCGCAGATCGGCAGGGATTTCTCTTATCAGGAGTCACGTCTGGAGCAGCTCATTGACGCTCGCCGCGCCCTCGAGAAAACGCGATGGGATCATCGGATCTGGCCGGATCAGAATCCGGGCCGGAAACCACCTCTTTCCGCCTTTCTTTCCGAACAGGACCTGCGCCGCATGTCCGAGGACGCCCTGCTCATGTCCGCTGCGCTCGAGCTCTATTACGATCATCGCGTAAGCTCCCGTGAGCTGCAGGCGGAACTCGACCGAATGGCTCGGAATACGCGCGCGCCAGGGTTGTTGCGGGAGCTGTTTGCGGCGTTGGATGGCGATCCGGAGATGATGGCTGAGAGCCTCGCCAGGCCGGTGCTGGCGGAACGTTTGCTCAGGCGGGCATACGCCCGGGATGCTCGAATTCATGGAGAACTGGAGCGGCGCATCAAAGAGGAAATCGCCACCAAGACAAATATGAAGGAGTTCGGCGGGCGTTACACCGAGCTTGAACTGGTTCGGGAAGAACTCGTTGATACGCAGGCGCGCGAAGGTGCAAAGGATCAGAAGCGCGGCGGGCTGTACAAGATGGAGCAGTGGGAGGAGTTGATCGCGGAACTGGGACGGCAGTTTGGTATTGTCAGTGAGAGCGGATCTCCTTCCGGACTCCTTCAGCGTCTTCCCGTCGGCCAGACCACGGGATTGATCGAGAACGATGACTCCTTTGTTGTCAGGGCTATCCTCGATCGAGGAGAAGGTCGCATGAAGCTAGCCGCCGTGCGCTGGCCGAAACGTGCTTTCACCGACTGGTGGTCTACAGCGCGAAATGAAACAAAGGACGGTGTCGTGAGAATGCTCAGCGTCATTGACGCTGACGCAGGCGAGTACTCGGCGCCTGAGATTGCGGCAGATGGCTGCACGGACGATAGCTGGACTTCGATGTACTACCTGCCGAACCCAGTGTTCTTGCATACGGCGGTATGGACAGGTTCGGAGATGATCGTCTGGGGAGGGGAGAACAAAGAGGGTGACATAGGGCTGAACCGGGGAGGCCGTTACGATCCGGCAACGGACAGCTGGACTCCGACATCGACATCAGAGGGCGTTCCTCTTGGAAGAGATCGGCACACTGCGGTGTGGACGGGTACCGAGATGATCATCTGGGGTGGGTACTCCAACGGAGGTGGCGGTTACCAGAACTCCGGGGCTCGCTACAATCCCATTACGGACACATGGGCACCAACATCGGAAGGAGTCAATGTCCCTTCCCCACGGGAGCACCATACAGCCGTCTGGACGGGATCCGAGATGATCATCTGGGGGGGGTACGATTGGAACGACTTCAACACCGGTGGCCGCTACGATCCATTTACGGATTCGTGGACGCCAACATCGACGGGCGCCAATGTGCCATCGGCGAGGTATCACCATACCGCTGTATGGACGGGCTCTGAGATGATTGTGTGGGGTGGCACACCCAGTGGTTCCGG
>JANTFM010000269.1 GCA_024763475.1 Acidobacteriota bacterium
CGCGGGGCAGATCCTCGATGCAGATCTCGCCCTCTCGAGCGAGGAGCGCGGCCCGCTCCACGACGTTCCTCAGCTCGCGCACGTTGCCGGGCCAGTCGTAGTTCTCGAGGGCCTGCACCACGGCTGGCGCGAAGCGCACGCCGGGAGCCGCCTTGGAGAGAAAGAACTCGGCGAGGGTCTCCACCTCTTCCCTGCGCTCGCGTAGAGGCGGCACCTGGATCGTTCCGGCGTTGATCCGGTAGTACAGATCCGCCCGGAAACTCCCCTGCTGGGATGCCGCCAGCAGGTCACGATTCGTAGCAGCCACCAGGCGTACGTTCACGCTGACCTTCTTCCGTCCGCCGACCCGGAAGAAGCTCATCGTTTCTAGAACCCGCAGCAGTTTCACCTGCAACCCCCCGGGCAACTCACCAACTTCATCCAGGAAGAGAGTGCCTGAATCCGCCGCCTCCATCAGCCCGGCCCGCGCGTTTCCGGCACCCGTGAACGCACCCTTCTCGTGCCCGAACAATTCGCTTTCGAGGAGGGAGTCCGGGATCGCCGCACAGTTCAGGTCGACGAAGGGACCGTTCCCGCGCTTGGAGCGCAAGTGGATCTCGCGCGCGACAAGTTCCTTTCCGACCCCCGAGGGCCCGAGGATGAGGACCGGCAAGTCGGAGGGCGCCAGACGGTCGATCAGGCGCACCACGGGCTGCATCGACTTCGAGTTCCAGCCGCGCACGAGATCGCTACTCGCACCCTTCGCCTCACGATGCTCTTCCCGACGCCGCAAATGCTCGTTGTCGCGTGCCATCGCCTTCTTCTTGCCCGCGGCGCGAACGAGCGCGTCAAGCACCTCGATCCGGCAGGGCTTGGTCTGGAAGTCGTAGGCGCCGAGCTTCATCGCCTCGACGGCTATCTCCACCGTCGCGTTTCCCGTCAACAGGATCACCTCGGGAGAAGACGCCTCGCCGGCGAGCGAGCGCAGCACTTCGACCCCGTTCAGGCCGGGCATCCTCACATCGAGGACCGCCACGTCGAATTCCTCTGTCTCGAGGCAGCTGGCAGCCTTCAATCCATCTTCCACGGCAATGACCTCGTGTCCCTTGCGGGTGAGTTCCCTGCCGAGGATGCGGCGCAACGGTTCTTCGTCATCCGCCAGCAGTACGCGAAGGGGTCGGCCGAGGGCCTCGTTCTGGGTGCGTTCACGGGTATCGCTGCTCATCTCGTAGTCTCCGCCATCACCTCCGAGACGCTCGGAAGGATCATGTCGAAACGTGTGCCGGTTCCTGGGTGCGAGTACATCTCCAGCCGCCCCTTGTGGGCCTGGATCAATCCATAGGCAACCGAGAGACCGAGGCCGGTTCCTTTCCCGGGGGGCTTCGTCGTAAAGAAGGGCTCGAAGACGCGGTCCTGAACCTCCAGGGGAATCCCGGGGCCGTCGTCTTCCACCGAGACCACGACCTCCCGAGGCGGCCTGAGACCCGCTCTCACGCGAATGCGGCCGGAGGGCGCTGCGTCCGCCGCGTTGACCAGGAGGGTGAGGAGAACCTGGACCAGGTGCTCCTCGCAGGCGGCGATCGGAGGCAGGTCCTCCTCGATCTCCACCTCGAGCTCCACATCCGCGGCCCGCTTGTTGTGGCCTATCAGCCGAACCGTACGCCGGACGACACTCGCCGCGTCGCAGTCGTTCCGGCCCTCCGGCTCCGAACGAGAAAAGTCCAGCAGGTTCTGCAGAATGCCCTTGCAGCGGTAGGCCTCGTCTTCGATCAATTGCGTGTCTTCATGGACCTCGCAACGATCCTGGTCGCTGAGTGGCGCGCTGAGTCGGGAGCGCATGGCTTCCGCACAGCCAGCAATCGTGGCCAGCGGATTGTTGATCTCGTGTGCGATGCCTGTCACGAGCTGACCGATGGCCGCCATCTTCTCCGTCTGCGCCATCGCGCGCTCGATCAGGCGCTGTTCCGTGACGTCCTGTCCGATCGTGATGACGTGGGAGACGCCCTGCCCCGACACGAGACGCATCGGCACCTTCTCCACCCGGTAGATCCTGGGCGGATCGCTTGCTCGCCCCACGACCTCGCTGACGGTTCCGACGCCGCTCTCGAACACCTCTTCGTACTCGGCGCGCAGCGCAGCGTCCTCTCCGATCACGCTGAACAGATCCCGCGCGAGTACCTCGCCACGGCTCCGCCCGAAGGCACCCGCCTCCCGTCCCTGGTTCCACACGACGAGCTTGAAGTCCCGATCAATCGCGTGCAGGGAGAGCGGCAACGCGTCGACCACTGCCTGGAAGAGCAACCTCTCCCACTCTGCCGAGTCGTCTGTGGCGACCGCCAAATTCTCTAACTCGACCAAAACCATCTCCGCTTGGCCCGGCATCGCTGACCGGTCCGTCCCACCGCATCGCGGAATATGGGGTCCTCCCCGCCACCCGGACAACTCGACCGAAGACCGGACACCCTTGTCCCATCGGACCTTTGTGCCGGGCACGATGACCGACGCCTGCCGAAAGCGTCACCGTCCGCGTTCGGAGCGGTCCTCGTTGTATCGACCCAGCTGGCACGCCCTTTGTAAGAAGACCAACGAAGGGTGAATTGTGGCCGAGAAAAAAAAGATGAAGGACACGCCACGAAAGGCGACGCTGCACTGGGCCATGGTCCTGCAGATGAGCCTTGGCGCCCTTGCGTTCGCCTGGTCGGCCCACTCGCTCCTTGAGGCAGAGTTCCCGACCCTCCTGGCTCTCGGCCTCTCGACGCTTCTCGTGATGGGCTTCGGCCGCTTCTCGCTTCGCCTGCCCGGTTCCCAGATCTGCCTCTCGCTTTCCGAGCCCCTGGTCTTCAGCGTGATGCTCTGGGGCGGTCCCGGTCCCGCGGCTCTCCTGGCCGGTCTCGATGGATTCCTCGCGTCTACCCGCCATGCCAGGGCACGCCACCTGCGCCTGGCCAACGGCTCCGTGATGACGCTCTCGGTGCTCGCCGGAGGCGCGGCTCTCGAGTACCTCTCTCCAGGGTCACTCCGCCAGCAGATCCCCGTGGAACACATGATCGCGCCCGTGTTTGCGGCAGCCCTGACCAGCTACGTCGTCAACATCCTCATCTACATGGTGGTCAACGCCCTCCACAAGGGCTTCGAGACGCTGCGACAGACGCAGGCACTCTTCTCCTGGACCATCCTCTCGAACTTCGCCTCCGCAAGCGCGGCACTCCTGATCTGGGCCGTGTACACCCAGTACGGGGCCCTCGCGCTCGCCTTGGGAGTCCCGGCGACCGTCATCGTCTACATGCTCTTCTGGAGCGTCGTCGAACGCAGCGATTCCCAGCAGAAGCACCACGATGAGCTGAAGCTCCTGCACACGAGCATGATGGAGGCCTTCGCGCTCGCCATCGACAGCCGGGATCACGAAGCACGGGGGCACGCTCGGCGCGTGCAGGCCTACGCGGAAGCCCTTGGCAGCTTCGTCGCCCAGCATGCACGCGACTTCTCCATCGGGTACGCCCTGGACGACGCGTGGTGCGAATCGTTGTCCACCTCGGCTCTCCTCCATGACGTGGGAAAGCTGAGCGTACCCGATCAGCTGCTGCAGAGGACAGACGATCTCTCCCCCGCCGAACGCGATCGACTGCGCGAACACGCCACGCTCGGTGCCGCCATCATCGGGAGAATTCCCTTCCCCCACCCGATCGCAGCAGCGGTTCGCCACCACCATGAGAACTGGGATGGGAGTGGCTATCCCGAGCAGCTCCGAGGGGAGGCGATTTCGCTCGAGGCGCGAATCGTCGGCCTCGCAGACCAGCTCGACCATGTACACCAGTCCCATGGCAGCGACTCCGCCCCGTCCGTCGAGAACCTGGTCGCTTTCGTGGCACGGTACTCGGGAACCCGCTTCGATCCGAAGCTGGCGGAACTCTACTGCGCCCACGCCGAAGAGATCGAAGAGATCGTCAGCCAGAGAGGGGACCTGCGTGACGAACGAAGCCGCCGGTGGGAGACATCCCAGGACACCGAGACGCTGCGGGGACTCGGCGAGGCACAGCGTGAAGCCGGCGTCCTCTACGGTCTTGCCCGGGAACTCGGCACGACCCTCGATGTGCAGGAAAGCTGCGCTCTTGTGGTGGAACGGCTGCTCGACCTGCTGCCGGCCACATCCTGCGCCATCTACCTCGCGGATTCGAAGCGCCAGATCCTCGTGCCACACCACGCGAAGGGCCCACTGCGCGGGATCCTCAGCGAACGCAGCTTCGCTCCCGGCGAGGGCATCACCGGCTGGACCTTCGAGGTTGGCGACGCCGCGCTCAACGCGGATCCCCGAGTCGACCTCGGCTGGGATGCCGAACAGGAATCCGCGCCCACGCGCTGCCAGCTGGCCGTTCCCATCCGCGACGACGAGGGCACGCTCGGCGTGATCACCTTCTACGCGCCGCAGGCGAATGTTTTCGAGAACGATCATTTGCGCATTCTCGACAGCGCCATCCCCCAGGCCGCCCATGCGTTGCGCAACGCCGCGCTCTACGAGAGCACGCGGAGGACCTCGATGACGGACTCCCTCACGGGCCTCCCCAACAGCCGCTACCTCTACGCCCAGCTCGAAAAGGAAGTCGCCCGCGCCACACGCCGCGCCATGCCGCTCGTCGTGGTCGTCATGGACCTCGATGGCTTCAAGCCGATCAACGACACCTGGGGCCACCAGGCAGGAGACGAGGTCCTAGCCAAGGTCGCCAAGATGTTCCAAGACACCTTCCGCCAGGGAGACATCGTCTGCCGCTACGCCGGCGACGAGTTCGTCGCGCTGCTCCCCGAGACCTCACCCGAAGAGGCCCGGACCGTCGTCGAACGCGTCCAGCATCACATCCAGGAGACGGCGATCGAGGTCCCCTCCGGCAACGAACGCGCCATGATCTCGGTCGGCTGCAGCGCCGGTCTCTCCTGCTTCCCCCTCGACGGCAGCACCCTCGAAGAGCTGATCCACCGCGCGGACAAGGAGATGTACCGGGACAAGGCTCTCCGGCACGAGGAGCTGGAGATCGAGGGCCGGCGTTGACCACGAGCGTAATAACGTTTTCGCCCACGGGGCACAAAGCCTCGGTCAAGCAGGCGTCCGGACGATCGAGAGAGCAACTCTGAGAACTCCACCGACGAGTCAGACGATCGCCGTCCGGGTCGAATGAAGCAGAACCATCGACGCTAACCCTGATTGCCGGGACGATGCCCCGAGGAGAAGCGGCGGCGGGAGGATCGTGCCACCGCTCTCCACGGGCCGATCTCAACGCTACGGGCAGACACTCGTCCTCTCAAGCTTCTCAGAATCGTAACCCCAACTCCCGCCGAAAGGGGAGGTCGAACGCGTAAGATAGAAGTACGCGTTGCCCGGCAGCGGCTCCGCCACGTCGAACCAGCAGGTCTGGGTCGTCGTCGTACCGTGACACGGCGAGGTCATGCCCGGCGAGTCGGAGCGTTTCACTTCGTACTCGGTGGCGCTGTCCTGGGGGTCCCAGCAGTAGGCGCTCTTGTCGCCTGGATCGTGGAAGCCAGTGTCCCCGCTTAACTCGTCAGCAACGCCGTAACCCGGGTCGCCAGAACACTGGTTGTCCTTGCCGTCGTTGGTCTCGTCCGCTTGAGGATAGGTGTTCGCATCGCTGTCGTCGCAGTCGAG
>JANTFM010000270.1 GCA_024763475.1 Acidobacteriota bacterium
AGCGAACCAAGAGGTGCTCTACCAGGTTGTCGCGCGCTCCGGGTCGGGCTGTGAACTGCCCTCCGAGAACGCGGCGGCGATTCGCGCGATGGACTGCGGCGAGCTGGCGCCGCAGAGCCAGGCAGAGGCCCGTCTGAGTCTCGTGCGGGCCTTGTCTGGACAAACCGTGATCCTCCGAACGAACCGGGTTCCCGGGGCAGCGAGCTATCGTTTCCCATGGTCGCACTCGCCCTCCCAGGTCTCTGGCAGTTCGGAATCGCTCGCGTCCATGGCGCCGGAAACACGCCACGCGGTCCAGCAGGACGGACTGAACTACTTCTATCTCGTGGAAGGCACGACCGCCGCCGATTGCCCCTGAGCGCCGGAACGCCTAGGTTTCCCTGAGGCTTTGCTCTAGCCGTGCCTTGCGCTGTGGAGATGCGCCGGGTTCGGTCTGTACCGACCATGGGAGGGGGCCTTGGACCTTATCCAACCACAGCTCGTCGTCATCGCGCTGGCCATTCCATCCGTCGCCTTTCTGGCGATGGCGCTCCGACGTCTCTTCGTGGACTGGAAGCAGCAGCGGCTCACCTTTCCGCGCTGGCCGGCCCTCGGCCTGGCCTTCCTCGGCTTCGCGACCGTAGCCGCGGCGCTGGCCGTCTCGTCGTTCACACACTCCCTCTCGGCCGCGGCCCCCGAGCTGGCCAGCATCTGGACCCCCTACTTCCTGGTCTTCACGCTCGAGATCGGGTTCTCTCTCGCCTTCCTCGCCGCCTGGCTGCTCGACGATGCGGAGCGCCGTCATCGCCATCTGCACCAGGTCTCGGAAGACCAGGACAGGCGGATCCGGGAGAACGAACGGAGTTTTTCGGCCGTCGTCGAGTCGGCACCCGCCGCGGTCATTCTGGTCGCGCCCGTCGGACGGCGGATTCTGGCAGCCAATGACTTCGCCATGCGTTGGCTGGAGCGGGAGGGCGAATCTCCTCGCAGCGCCGTCCTCGAGGACTGGCTGGCCCCACCGCACAGTGATGATCCGGAACAGACCCTGTCCCACATCATGGGAATGACGAATGGGCATGCCGGCTTCGTCAACTTCCAAACAGCGGAAGGCCGGCTCATCGAAGCGGAGGTTGCCGGAGCGTCTGTCGTTTTTCTTGGCCGCCCAGCGATCATCCTGATCGTGCGCGATGTCTCCGATGTGGAACAGGCGCGCCGCGCCGCAGAGGCGGCGAGCCGCGCGAAGAACCAGTTCCTGACCAACGTCAGCCACGAAATCCGTACGCCCCTGAATGGAATCCTCGGCATGACCGAGCTGGCGCTCGATGCCTCGCTCTCGCGCGGCGTCCGGGAGAACCTGGAGACCGCGCACCGCTGTGCTCGCGACCTGCTGCTGGTCGTCGATGACGTGCTGGACTTCTCGCGGCTCGAAGCTGGGCAGCTCGAGATCAACCTCGTCCCCTTCCATCCGGAAGGGCTGGTGTCGGACATTGTTCAGCACCTCGCGCCGAGGGCCAGGGCCAGGGGCTTGGTGCTCCTGGACGTCCCGAGGCGCGATCTTCCCCAGCTCGTGATCGGCGACGCCGCGAGAATCCGGCAGGTGATGGTCAACCTCGTCTCCAATGCCATCAAGTTTACGACGGCCGGCGAGATCTCCGTCAGGGCCCAACCCGTCGGGCGCACCGACGAGGGCAAGCAGCTCATTCGTTTCAGCGTCATGGACACGGGTTGCGGTATCGCCGAGGAGCTTCACGAACAAATCTTCGAAGCCTTCCGGCAGGGGGATGGATCGCTGACCAGGGAGCACGGCGGTACCGGGCTTGGCCTTGCCCTCTCTCGTCAGCTGATCGGGGCCATGGGGGGGTCGCTCTCGGTGGAAAGCACGCCTGGCAAGGGCTCGACCTTCTCGTTTGAGGTCAGCCTGAGAATCGGCAACTCCGGTACACAGACCATGCTGGAGAGGCAGCTCGCGGGACGATCCGCGCTGGTCATTCACCCCTCTTCCGCGATCCAGGCTTCGCTGTCCGAGAAGCTGCTCGCTCTCGGCATCCGCACACGGACGGTCGGGGAGCTCATCTCCGCCTTGTCCATCATGGAGGATGCGCAAAGGCAGGGAACGGGGATCGATGCGGTCTTCGTGGACGCCTCGCTGGGCTTCGCCACTTCGGCCTCACTCCTCGAGAGCGCGAGGAAGCAACTCGGCCGAGACGTACCGTGGGTCGCCGTCTCGGCGCGGGTGTTTGCTGAGACACCGGCCAGCGTCGTCAGCGTACTGGTTCTGCCATGCACGCGGGCAAGCCTCGAAGAGACGCTGGCGAAGGCCTGGCCTGAGCTTCCCGCGGCGAGATCGGTCCCGACGACTCGAAGCGCTTCGATCGCGGGCTCGAAGACGGTCCTCGTCGTGGAGGACAACCGAGTCAATCGCCGCCTGGTTGTCACCCTTCTCAAGCGTGCGGGATATGGGGTCAAGTCGGTGGAAAACGGCGAGGAAGCGATTGCCGCGCTTGAGACCGAGGATTTCTCTCTCGTGCTGATGGACGTTCAGATGCCCGTCATGGACGGCCTTGAGGCCACGCGCATCCTCCGCCGCAACTCACGCTTTCAGTCCCTTCCCGTTATTGCTTTGACCGCCCATGCCCTTGCGGGGGACCGTGACCTCTGCCTCGCTGCAGGTATGAACGAATACCTCACGAAACCCGTGCGGCGCGAGGAGTTGCTGGCAAGCGTCCGACGCTACGTGGGAGAACCGGTGGAAACCGATAAGGTTCCGGGGTAGCGGGCACCGAAAACGTGAGACGGCGGGGAGAGAGACCATGATCTCTCCGTGCAGGAGACCAGCCGAGGTCGTCGAGCGAGTCGTAGCTCAAGAAAACCACGATCTCCGCCTGCGTGGGCCTGACCGACGGTTACGATCAGAGATCGCCGACAACGAGCCACGATCTCCGCCTGCGTGGGCCTGACGTTCTCTTGGCGCCAGGGCGGGACTTCCCCTTGCGGCGTGGGTCCGTCGTCTTCCCTGGGAGAGGTCGACCTCCTCAAGCACGAGGGTGCGGCCTCGCCTCTGCCCACACAGTGACAGTCTTTGTCCTCGGCAAAACCGAGAACGAAGACTGGTGAGCCGTCAGGGACTCGAACCCCGGACCAGCTGATTAAAAGTCAGCTGCTCTAACCAACTGAGCTAACGGCCCACATATCAAACTGCGGAAGGAATTAGCACACGAACGGGCAGGTAGCAACACGAAGCGAGCGATTCACTGGTCCAGAATGGCTCGCGCGCGAGCGAGCTGAGACGCAGGAACCCGGACCTCCCAGCTACCCGGCCGGATATTGTGACGATGCGCTCCCGGCACAGCAACCTCGGCAGGGATTCCGCAATCGCAGAGGAGTGAGGCCGCTCGCTCGGCAGCCTCACGATGAGGTTCGAGGGCACAAGCCTCCCGATACTCCTCTACTGGCCTGTCGCCGGACACCCGAAACCCTCCAACACCGAACCCCGGGGCACGATGGTTTCTCGCCGATCCGGGCCCACACCGAGCAGGCCGACAGAACACTCGCTCAATTCGCACACGCGGTCAATGTACGCCCGTGCAGCCTTGGGCAGGTCCTCCATGCGGCGGAATTCCCGACAGGAACTCTCCCATCCCTCGTGCTCCTCGAATACGGGAACGAGACGCTCATAGCTTGCAAGCCGTGAAGGTGGATAGTCCAGTCGCTCGCCGTCGACGTCATAGCTCACCGCGATCTTCACCTTGTCCAGACCACCGAGGACGTCGAACTTCGTGATGGCAAGGGCATCGAGGCCATTCAGGCGAACCGCATAGCGAGCTGCCACCGCGTCAAAGAAGCCACAGCGGCGAGGCCGGCCAGTCGTGGTTCCGAACTCATGACCCACGTCGCGCAGACGGTCTCCAATCGCTCCGTGATCCTCGGTCGGGAAGGGGCCGGCGCCGACACGAGTCAGATAAGCCTTCACGACGCCCACGACGGTACCCACGGCCTTTGGAGGGATGCCGAGACCTGCCGGGATTCCTCCAGCAACCGTACTCGAGGAGGTCACGAAGGGGAAGCTGCCGTGATCGACATCCAGGAGAGAACCCTGCGCGCCCTCGAAGAGAATCGGCTTTTTCTCCGCAATCGCCTCATGCAGGAGAGCCGTCGTATTGCAGCAATAGGGCGCCAACTGCTCCCACCACTCTGCGGTCAGCCGAGCCATATCCTCGGGATCAAAAACCTCTTCACCGAGGAGCTCGAGTTCTTCTCTCAGGCCGCACGCAAGAACACGCTCCAGGATCTCCCGAACGTCGCCACTGTGTTCCAGGTCTCCCAGGCGGATGCCGCGTCGCTGCATCTTCGCAGAGTAGGCCGGGCCGATCCCCCTCTTCGTGGTCCCGATGGCCGCATCCTTGAGACGAGCCTCGAACGCTCCATCGAGAGTGCGGTGATAGGGCATGATCACGTGGATTCGGTCCGAGAGCCGGAGCCGATCCTTGACGGGAACCCCTTGGGCCGCCAGACCGCGAATCTCCTCGAGGATCTTGATCGGATCCACGAGTGCTCCGGGACCGACAACACTCTTTACACCTTCGTGAAAGATCCCCGAGGGAATATGATGCAGCGCGTGGCTGTCTCCATCAAAGACCACCGTATGTCCAGCGTTTGGTCCGCCCTGAAATCTCGCGACAATTGAGAAGTTCGGGGCAAGCAGGTCCACGACCTTCCCTTTCCCCTCGTCGCCCCACTGCGCGCCCACAACCGCCAAGTTCTCTGTTGTCATCGTCATCCCGGCCCCGGGGTCCTGCCTGGGGGTGGACTAGGCCCCGAGTTGGTCGGGGCACAAACCGGCGAAGTATACCTCGTTCTACTCAAGATCCACCCCCCAGGGACCACCGGTATCGTCCCACGAAGACCAAATATGCTTTGGCTAACTAGTTTGTCCGGAAAGCTTGACCTGACTGGATAATTAGGCCAAACTAGCTGGTGAATTTTCCTCTCTTATCCCAATCCTAAACACTTTTGCTCGCCGTGGGAGTCACAGGAAATGACCTTCGCCGAAATCATCCGTTTCCATCGGGAACGACTGGGTCTGAACAAGAAACAACTCGCCGAGAAGGTCAGCGTGACACAACCCTACATCGTCCAAATAGAGAACGATGGCAAGATTCCGGGCGATGGCGTTGTGCTTCGCCTCGCGGACTCGTTGGGACTTGACCGCCGGGAACTCCTCTTCGCAGCCTACCGAGCGAGGGCCTCTGAGGACACGCGGCATTACTTCACCTCCATTTTTGACGATCTCACGCCAGGAGAAGAGTTTAACCAGCCCTTCATCGAGGCGCGCAAAGATCAGTTCGAGTCCCCGGACTTCAGCCTGCGTCACCTGAGCACAGCCTCCGACCATGCGTTCCAGGTCGCTCTCTTGCGCGCGAAGTCCCCCGATGCCCGGTTCTCAACCCACGCACATAGCGTCCCCCAGGTCTTCGTGGCCATCGAGGGCAAGTTCGAGATTTCCGTGGAAGATGAACAGATTCTACTGGCTCCCGGCGAACAGGTCTCCACCACGGTCGCCGGCAAACGCCAACACAAGATCCGCTGCATCGAGGTCGGTCGTTTGCTCACCATCACACTCGGACCGGTGGTCCGCGTGGGCGCTGCCAA
>JANTFM010000271.1 GCA_024763475.1 Acidobacteriota bacterium
CCTCGACCTTCACGCCGAAGCTGCGGTCGAGGAAGACCAGTAGCTCGATCTTGTCGAGTGAATCGAGCCCGAGCTCAAGCTCGAGATGCTGATCGCCGTGGACCGGAAGGCCCTTCGCGTCCTCGAGGTAGCGCTTGATGAGGGCGAATTCCTCGCCCTCGGGGTCCGCGAGCATGGGTGCTGTCTCTCGCTCGTCCGTGGCGAGTTCGGGCAGGGCGAAGCGCCGCAGTTTCCCGAGGCGGGTCCGGGGAAGATCCTCTCGGACCAGGGTCAGCTCCGTGATGCGTTTGTAGGTGGCGGCCTGCCGGTTGTAGGCATCGATCACCGCGTAGCGAATCGTCTCCTCGAGGTTGACCACTTGCTCCTTCTGCGCCGTCTCGAGGCAGGGGACGATGATGGCGGCGAGCCGGTCGCCGTCCTGGTAGACGCCGATGTCTTTGATCAGCGGGTAGGCGGCCATGATTCGGGACTCGATCTCCTCCGGACTGACGTTCTTGCCGTTGTCGAGGATGATCAGTTCCTTCTTGCGTCCCGTGATATAGAGGTAACCGTCCTCATCCAGATGACCGAGATCCCCGCTGTAGAACCAGCCGCCGCGGATGGCCTCGGCGGTCGCTTTGGGCTTGTTGTAGTAGCCCCGCATGACATTCGGGCCGGAGATCAGGACCTCATCATCCACGATGCGCACGCTCACGTCGTCGATGGTGACGCCGACCGAACCGACCTTGACCTGTCCCGGAGGGTTGTAGGTCGTCATCGGAGAGGTCTCCGTCAGCCCGTAGCCCTCGAGGGTTTCGAAGCCGAGCCACCGAAAGTGCTGGTTGATCTCCGGGTCGAGTCGAGCGCCTCCGCTGATGAAGAAGCGGATGTGTCCGCCAAAGCCCCGCTGCACTGAGCCGAAGACCAGCCGGCTGAAGCCGAGACGGTTCACCTTGCTCGAGATCCAGAACAGGAGCCGTGCGATCGCGCTGGCGCGAATCTTCTTCATCACGCCGTCATGGAGCAGCGTGTACAGCCGGGGTACCCCGATGATCATCGTGATGCGTTGGCGCTTTAGCGTGCTGACGATGGCTTCCGCGGAGAGCTGGTCCACGATAGCCATCATTCCGCCGGTACTCAGGGGGATGACGAGGCAGCCTTGGAGGGGAAAAGCATGGTGGAAGGGCAGGATCGCGATGACGCGGGTCTCGAGGGCCAGGTAGATTCCCACTCTTTCCAGGTAGCGGCGGTTCGACTCGAGGTTCGAGAAGGTCAGCATGACGCCCTTGGGATCGCCGGTGGTTCCCGAGGTGTAGATCGTCACGGCGAGGGCGTCCATCTCCGGTTCTTGAAAGCAGAAAGCTGTCGCCGGAGGTGTTTCTTCCGCACTCTCGAAGCTGATGACCCGCGAGGCGTGTGTGCTCCTGCCGAGGGCCTGATCGAGGGTCTCCCGAGTCTGCTCCGTACAGAAAACGACCGGGGGCTGGCAGTCATCGAGGATGTACGCAAGTTCTTCGGCGGAGGACATCATGTCGATCGGAACAACCGACGCGCCGAGGTGCCAGGCCGCGTAGAGTGCGAAAACCCATTCCGGGCGATTTTCCGCAAAAATCGCGACGCGATCTCCTGCGTCCGCGCCGAGCAACTGTACGAATCGCCCGATCTCGTCGTGCAGATCCTGGTAGCTGTACTCCCGGTCCTTGAACGCGACGGCGGTTTGCGGCGCTGGTGGGTGGAGGATGGCCATCGATTCTCCCTGGCTAAGGCCATATGCTAGCACCGCTTCTTTGGAGGGATCATGTCGGAGAGTCTGAGGCTGGGCCCGTTGCGGTGTCTCAACGGGTCGTTGCGTGTTCCGGGAGACAAGTCCATCTCCCATCGTGCACTGCTCCTGGCGGCGCTGGCGGAGGGGGAGAGTCGCATCCGCTCCCTCGCTCCCGGCGAGGATACGCGCTCAACCCGTCGCTGCCTCGAGGCGCTGGGGGTGCCCATCCGGGACGAAGGAGACGAGGTCATCGTGGAGGGACGAGGCTGGTCTGCCCTGGACCGAAACCCGGCGGCAGAGCCCCTGGTTCTCGATTGCGGGAACTCCGGTACGACGGCACGCCTGCTCCTCGGGGTCTTGGCGGGGCGAAGAGGGCGCTTTCGCTTGACGGGCGACGCCTCTCTTTCGGGGCGTCCGATGGCGCGGGTCATCGAGCCCCTCGTCGAGATGGGTGCGCGGATCGAGTCCTCGGGGACGCTGCCCGCGACCGTCGAGGGTCGCCCGTTACGGGGCGTGACGATCGAGACCAGGGTGGCGAGCGCCCAGCTCAAGAGCGCGCTGCTCCTGGCCGCGCTTCAGGCGCAGGGCGAGAGCCAGATCGGTGAAGCGCGCCTCTCGAGGGATCACACGGAGCGGATGCTCGTTGCGCTGGGCGCCCCGGTCGAGCGGTCGACCGGGAACGCTCTCACATGGAGGGTTCAAGGGTCCTCGTCGCCGCTGCGTCCCGCGTGTTTCGCCGTTCCGGGAGATCCTTCCTCGGCAGCCTGCGCGCTGGCGCTCGCGCTCTCGAAGCCCGGTAGCGATCTTCAGGTTCAGGGGATCTGCGTCAACGAGACCAGGATCGGGTTCCTGCGGCTCCTGGAGCGGATGGGAGCAACTTGTAAGTTCCTTGAGATCGTGGACGAGGTCGAGGCGACGGGGACCCTTCAGGCCTCGGGATCTGTTCTCTCCGGAATCGACATCGGGCCGGAGGAGGTGGTGGCCGCGATCGACGAACTGCCGCTGATTGCGTGTGTGGGAGCGATTGCGAGAGCCGAGACTCGGATTCGCGGAGCCGGGGAACTGCGCTACAAGGAGTCCGATCGCATCGCGGCGGTCGTTGCCCTCCTGCGAGCGTTCGGAGTGCGAGTCGATGAGTATCCCGACGGGTTGTGCGTCCACGCTGCGGCCCGGCTGCAGGGCGCCCGTGTTGATGCCCGGGGAGATCACCGGATCGCGATGTGCGCGGCGTTCCTGGCAGCCCATGCAGAGGGCGAGAGCGAACTGAGCGGCCACGAATGGGTGAGGATCTCCTACCCGGAGTTTTTCGCGGATCTCGAGCGGCTCGGGAAATGAGCGAAGCTCTCCGGCTCGTGCTCTTCGGGCACCCCGTCCACCACAGCCGCAGCGCGGAACTCTTCCGTGCCTGCCAGGAGGCCGGAGGACCCCGCGTCGACTACGAACTCCTCGACACCCGGCCCGAGGACCTGTCCGACGCGATGGACGCGTTGCGCGCCGGGCGCTGGGATGGCGCGAACGTCACGATTCCCCACAAACTCGCGGCCGCCGGCCTCGTCGACGAGCTCGACGACGAGGCCTCCCGCGCGTCGGCGGTCAATGTCCTGGTTCGCAGGAAGGGGCGGCTCCTCGGGGCGAACAGCGACGGCGTCGGCTTCCTCGCGTCTCTCGAGGGGCTTCCGCGTCGCGCCACGATTCTCGGCGCGGGCGGTGCCGCGAGGGGCGTCGCGGCGGCACTTGCGCGCAAACAGGTCGTCACCACCGTCGTGAGCCGCAGGCCGGATGCCACTTCCCTCGTCTGCGGTCGGGTCATCGGCTGGGACGATCCATCACTCGCCGAGGAGATCCACGGTTCCGATCTCCTGGTCCAGGCGACCCCGGTCGGTATGCATCCGAACAGCACGGAGTGCCCGAAGATCCCCCTTGACGCGATCCGCGAGGGCCAGCGGGTCGTGGACCTGATCTATCGTCCCTGGGAAACGGTCTTCCTGCGGGAAGCTCGCGCTCGTGGCGCAAGAGCCCTCAACGGATGGCCGATGCTCGTGCATCAGGCCGCCGCCGCACTGGATCTCTGGTTGGGGCCCGGAGCGGGAGATGGCTTGGTCGCAGCGGCCAGAGTGCTCGAGAGCGGCGATCCGAAAGCCCCCGCGCCATGAGGGCTAGGCGTCCTTCCAGTGCCACCACTTGAGACGTTCCGGGTCGTGGGTTTCGTTTTCGGCGAAGTAGACCGCGCAGCGGAAGACATAGAGGACGCATCGGTCCACGTGCTGTCCTCGAAGGGTGATGAGATCTGTGTACATCCGTTCCGGATCGGCTCCGGCGAGGTCTTCCACCGACTCGTATCCCAGCTCCCGCAGCTTGCCCTCGAGACGTGGCCCGACGCCTGGAACCGTGCGGAGCTTCGTTCCTTCTTTGCGCCTCGCCGCCACTACTCGGACCGCTCCGCGAAGGCGAGGACGTGTCCGTCCAAGTCGAGGCTGTAGGCCACTGATTCTCCCCAGTCCCGTGCTTCGAGCGGGCTGAGTTCCCTGGCGCCTCTCTCGAGAGCCCGGTGGTGGAAGGTCTCGGCGCCGGTGACCCGCAGGTAGAGTTCCGCTCGAGGAACGCCTCCCGCGCGGGTCGGGTCCGGCAGGGCTTCTCCCAGCAAGGCCTTGATTCCGCTTTCCGGCATCAGCCCGAGGGAAGATCTCTCGGTCAGGAGGAACTCCGTCATCCCTGGCACGAAGAGCATGGGTTCCCGTGCGAGAACGGCGGTGTAGAACACGGTTGCCCGATCCTGATCGGCCACATAGAAGATCGTCAAGGCGGAACCGAAGCTCGCCGGCGTATTCGGCATCGTCCCTCCGGGCTCGACCGCTGCGCCGCATGAACGCGGTCTGCACTCAACGCGGTCTGCACTCAGGCAGTGAAGACCGAGATGCGGTAGACCCCGTCGCTGTCCTGGTTGACCAGGACCAGGGTGTTGCGCGTGTCGTTGGCGTGCCCCTTGGTCAGGCGCATCTTCAGAGTGGAGTCCGCAGGTTTTCGCGGGAGTCGGTCGAGAGCCGAGAGGTAACGCACGGCGACGGGGTCCGCGGCACTGCCGCGCAGGATCCTCAACTCGATCTCGTAGATCTGGCCGGCCACCATCGCTTTCGCGAAATTCCACTCCCCGAGGGCTCCGCTCTTGGTCCAGGTGTTTTCAAGGACCATCGTTTTCGCGCTGTCCTCCGGTCCATACTTCGAAGCCGGGGCCAGGGATATCTCGAAACGGTCTCCCTCCTGGAGCATGGCCGTCACCTCGTCGTCCAACTGGAGATGGATCTTCAAGTTGAAGAGTTCATCTCCCGCCAGGGCAGGAAGGCACCAGCCAAAAGCGAGCAGCAAGGACAGGGTCGAGATCACTTTGATAGAGCGGACTGTCATGAAATTCCCTCCTCCCAGGGTCGAAACAGGCTCCAAGCCGGAGAATGTATGAGCCCTTCGGCGACGGCCGCGCAGTTGCCGACGCCCCAGAACTCTGCGGCGAATCCGGCCCGGGGGCCTATTCTCAAACACACCCGCGGGAGGACTTCACCCCCAGGGAACGGGGCCGACTCCTACCTGCACGCCTTAGCGAAGCAGCGTCATGCACATCCTAGTCTCATCGCTAACCGCATGATTATGACTCAGTTGGGAGGAGAAGGGCGCTGTTTTTTTTGAATAATTCGCTCTCCGCGAATGCGGCGAGGCGGACGGGGTGGCTCCGGGCTCGAGGCGCGAGAAGACGTGGGCAAAGGGCGGCTCTTACGAGCTGCCCCGGGGAAAGTAAACGGGACTTGGCAAGTTCCGGGAGGGACCGCATACTTACCGGGCCTCAAGTAGTGATTTTTTTCCCGATTA
>JANTFM010000272.1 GCA_024763475.1 Acidobacteriota bacterium
CCTTCCAGCCGGACCTTTCGCGCGTCGACGCGGGTCAGGGTTTCTGAGATCTCTGCCGGGGAGGGGGGAGCGCCGCTCGCCGAATAGCTGCGTTCGTAGAGTTCGAGGAGCGGCTTCGTCGTGATGTCGAAGGCGCCGGAACTCAGGTCATAAAATTCGAGGGCCCGGGCAACCACGAGCCCCATGTCAGGATCCGCCTCGACCTTGCCGTCGCGGTTCAGGCGGCTGATCTCACTCTCGTCTTTATAGGTGCTCATCAGGGCGTCGATGCGGTCGATTTCGGCGAACGCGGCTTGGATCGCGGCCTCGGCTTGCGTTGCGCTTTCGTGGAGGACGGTGACGGAGACCGGAGTGCCCATTTGGTCAAGCGTGCGGGAATAAGACTCAGGGGTTCTTGCGTCGCAGGAGCTGCCGAGAAAAAGGACCAAAAACAGAACGAAGGTCAGAGTAAGATTCTGCTGATAAGTGCTTATAAAGCAGTGATTTGAGTTGGTTGAGCGGCGCATGGGCCTAAAGTTCCTCCACGGGGGCAAAATGGCCGTCGACAGCTCATTACTTATCCCTTAATATTCTCCGCCGACGCAGGCATTTCCTGGCGGTGCAGGTATAGCGCATCTTGGCGCCATTTGTCGCGATGGCGAGGACGAAAAAGCACCGGCATGAACGACTTCTGCGCACCACCGAGGAGTGTCCGCTTGTTCAAGAACTCAATTGGCCGATTTCTCGGACTCCAGCCGCCCCGTCTGCCTCTCGAGGCAGGGGCGCTGCCGATCCAATCCATCGATGCCCCGAAGCTCTTGAGCTTTGCGCTCGGCAGGGGTGCGGGCGTGGGCCTGAGCGCTTCGGTCGCCGCCGGAGATGAGGTCGATGCAGGCCAGGTCCTGGCTACCGACGAGGTGGGCCGTGTCTTGCCGAGTCCCTACCGAGCCACCGTCGCCACGCTCTCGACGAGCGTGAACACCCGCGGTGGCCGTCCGGGGCAGTGCGTGGTCCTCCAGCCCGAGAACACGAGTCCGGCCAAGGTTTTCGAGGTCCTGGATCCCGAATCGGCCGATGTCGAGGCACTTGCGGGCCGTGTCAGGGAGGCGGGGCTTCTTTCCGCCGCGCTGCGTCCTGCTCCGCTGCTCGAGGTGTTGCGTCCCACGGGCGACGCCGATCAGGAAACCCTGATCGTGATGGTGATGGATCGGGAGCCCGGCGTGAGTGCCACGCTTGCCCTCGTGAAGGAGCGAGGGGCGCAGGTGGTGCCCGCGGCCAAGCTCCTGGGCCGCCTCGCTGGTGCGAAGCGGATCCTGCTCGCCGTTTCCGAGGCTTCTCTGGAGCTCGTGCGCCATCCCGCAGAAGCCGCCGGGATCGAGCTCCTGACGCTGCCCCTGGAGTATCCGGAGACCCTGGATCCGCTGGTCGTGCAGCGGGCGGGCGCGGATCCGAGCACCCCGGTCATCATGCTGGAGGCCGCGCTGGCCGCACTCGACGCCGTCCGCGAGGGTCTCATCCCTTCGACCAAGGTCCTCACCCTGATCGGGATGGATGGTGAGCCCCTGGCAAACTACCGGGTTCCCCTCGGGATGCGCCTGAAGGAGGTCCTGGACCATGCGGGAATCACGCCAGGAGACCGGGACAAGGTCATCGCGGGGGGGCCGATGCGCGGCTACGCGCAGTTCTCTCTCGACGGCGTGATCGATACCGGAACAGAAGCGCTGACGCTCGTCGCTGCGGGTTCGATGGTCGACTGGAGCACCGATCCCTGTGTCAACTGCGGGCGCTGCATCGAGGCCTGCCCGACTCACTTGCAGGTGCAGCTGATCGGGCGTTATGCGGAGTTCGAGCTCTTCGACCGCACGGTGGAGCTTGAGATCGACGAGTGTATCGAGTGTGGTCTTTGCGCTGCGGTGTGCACCGTCAACCGGCCCCTTCTTCAACTGATTCGCCTGGCCAAGCGTGAGTTGGAGGATGCGCAATGACCACCGAGACGACTCGCTTCACCGTGGGATCTGCTCCCCACTGGCGTACCCGGACGAGCCTTCGCAGGATGAACTTCACCTTCATCGCCGCCCTGCTGCCGACCGCGCTGGCCGGAGTGATTGCCCACGCCTTCGGCTTCCTCGACACGAGAGTGGACGCCTCCTTCGGTGCCATCAATCCGGCTCTGCAGGCCGGGGTGCGCGAGATGGGGATTGGCTCGGGGGCTCTCTGGCTCTTCGGGATCCTCGGCACGCTGGCGCTGGGCATGGGCGCCGGACTCCTGTCGGAGTACGCCTCGCAGATCATCATGCGGCAGCCCTATCAGGCTGTTTCCGGACACGGCATCCTCATGGGGCTGCTGATGGCGCTCTTCTCGCCCCCGGACATTCCCTCGTGGGTGCTGGCCATTGGCGTCTTCGTAGCGATCTTCGCCGGCAAGCAGATCTTCGGCGGGATCGGCGCCTACCCGATGCATCCGGCAATGATCGGGTGGCTGGTCCTCCTGCTTTCCTGGCCGCACTTTCTCTATCCCGTTGGCGCTGCCAGCATCGGCTCCCCCCACGTTGCCGTGGTGATCGTGACCGCCATCTCGGGCCTGGCGCTCTGCCTGAGTGGCTACGTTCGCTGGCAGATTCCGCTCGGAGTTCTGCTGGGAGTCGCGCTCTTCTCGCTCCTTCTGGGAAGCTCGCTGGACGGAGGTGTCCTGAAGCAGCTCGCGACCGGTCACGTCGTGATCGCGGCGTTCTTCGTTGCAACGGATAGCACCTGCTCGCCGGCGAACAGGCTCGCGGCCTTCCTCTACGGCCTCTTCATCGGATTCCTCATCATCCTGATCCGGGCCTACGGGATCTGGCCCGATGCGGTTCCCTTCGCGATCCTGCTCGGCAACGTCCTCAATCCCCTCCTGGATCGCATCCGTCCGCGGGTGAGACGGGTGGTGGCCTGATGAAGACCTACATCCAGATGATCGTGGTCTTGACGCTGATCGCGCTGATCAGTGGCCTCGCGCTCGGTGGCCTGTATGAGATGACCCACGAGCTGGCTGAGAACAACATCCTCAAGTTCAAGAAGATTCCGGCGGTTGCCGATCTCTACGAGATCGCGAACGGAAAGCTCCCGCCTGCGGAGCGCGAGACGATCGAGGAGGGGCTCCTCATCGATAAGCGTTACATCGAACTCGAGGACAACAGCCAGGCGCTCTTCTTCATCGTCCGCAAGGATGGTGAGCCTTATGCCGTGGCCATCGAGGACTACGGACAGGGCTTCGGCGGCGACCTCGGCGTCATGGTCGGGTTCGTGATCGAGACGGGAGACCTGGTGGGAATCGGCATCACGACGATGTCCGAGACCCCCGGCGTCGGAACCAGGGTGCGGAACAAGGCCTTCACGGACCAGTTCCAGGGCGCGAGCGCCAGTTCCGTCTTCAAGGTCAAGAAAGACGGCGGCGTGGTCGATGCTGTTTCCGGCGCGACGATTTCCTCGCGCGCCGTGAGTCTGGCGACGGAGAAAGCCCGGGACTTCTACGCGGAGCACCGCGAGAGCATTCTCAAAGCCATTGATCAGCCTTCGGGAGACGAGTCATGACGACGCTGACAAGGGAATTCACCAAGGGGCTATGGGATGAGATTCCTATTTTCCGCATCGTCCTCGGTCTCTGCCCGACGCTGGCCGTGACGACCAGCCTCGAGAACGGGCTCGGCATGGGGCTGGCGGCGACCTTCGTCCTCGTCTGCTCGAACGGCCTGGTGTCTGCGTTGAGGAAGCTGATCCCCGCCGACGTGCGGGTCGCCTGCTACATCGTGATCATCGCCACCTTCGTGGTCTGCGTGGAGATGATCATGAAGGCCTACTTCTTCACGCTCTCGGAAAGCCTCGGCATCTTCATTCCGCTGATCGTGGTCAACTGCATCATCCTCGGCCGCGCGGAGGCCTTTGCCAAGAAGAACGGCGTGTTGGCCTCGTTGGCAGACGGGCTCGGCATGGGCCTGGGCTTCACGCTGGCCTTGTGCGTCCTCGGCAGCATTCGCGAGTTGCTGGGCGCCGGCACCCTGGGCCTGTTCTTCGGTGAGCGGGTCTTCCTCGCGGAACCCTTCGCGTTCCTCCAGCAGGCGCCCGGCGCGTTCGTGACCTTGGGCCTCCTGCTGGGACTCATGAACGTCGTTGGCAAGAAGTAGGCGAAAGGCGAGCAGATGGAAAGCTACTTCGCGCTCATCATCGGGGCCATCTTCATCAACAACATCCTGTTGGCGAAGTTCCTCGGCAACTGCCCCTTCCTCGGGGTCTCGAAGAAGATGGACACCGCGATCGGCATGTCCGCCGCGGTCGTCTTCGTGCTGACGCTGGCCGGGGCCATCACCTGGATCGTGGACAACTACATCCTGCAGCCGCTCGGCATCGGCTACATCCAGACCTTGGCCTTTATCCTGGTCATCGCGACCCTGGTGCAGTTCGTCGAACTCTTCCTCAGGAAGTCGATTCCCACGCTCTACAAGTCGCTGGGAATCTTCCTGCCCCTGATCACCACGAACTGCGCGGTGCTCGGTGTGGCGATTCTCAATATCCAGCAGGGCTTCGGCCTTCTCGAGAGCGTGGTCTTCTCCGCGGCGTCCGCGTCGGGCTTCGGCCTGGCCTTGGTGCTCTTCGCGGGAATCCGCGAGCGCTACGAAATCAGCCGGATTCCGAAGGCTTTGCAGGGAACAGGGATCGGCCTCGTGACGGCGGGTTACCTGGCGCTGTCCTTCTTCGCATTCAAGGGGATGATCTAGTGTTCGTTCCAGCAACGGTTCTGCTCGGCATCGGTTTCAGTGCTGCGCTCATTCTCGCGATCGCGGCGAAGGTGTTCTACGTCGAGGTCGACCCGAGAATCGTCGAGGTCGAAGACTCCCTTCCCGGGGCGAACTGCGGAGGCTGCGGATTCGCAGGCTGCGGACCCTGCGCGGAAGCCATGGTCTCGGGCCTGACGCCTCTCAACGCGTGTGTGGCCGGCGGTCCGGAGACCGCCGCGAAGGTCGCGAAGGTCCTCGGCGGCGAGGTCGGCTTCGTTGAACCGCGCGTCGCGGAGCATTACTGCACGGGTGGCGATCGTGCGGAGCGCAAGTACCACTACGAGGGGACGATGGACTGTCGCGCCATGGCGGATCTCTACGGGGGTGACCTCGTCTGCACCTATGGCTGCCTGGGTCTGGCCACCTGCGTGAACAACTGCAATTTCAACGCCCTGTCGATGGGTGACGAAGGTTTCCCCGTCGTGACGCCCGACATGTGTGTCGGTTGTGGTGCGTGCGAGCGGGTCTGCCCCACCGGGGTGATCGAGCTCTACTCCCTCTCCGATCGCTTGCTGCACTTCAACCATGACGACGAGTGCGTCTCGCCCTGCAGGCAGCTCTGCCCCGCGCAGATCAATATCGCGGCCTACGTGGACTTCGCCTCGAAGGGCATGTTCGAGGAAGCGATCAACATCATCAAGGAGCGCAATCCGCTGCCGCTGATCTGTGGTCGTGTCTGCCCCGCGCCTTGCGAAGATGGTTGCCGCCGTGCCGCGATCGACGACGAACCGGTCCATCACAACTACCTCAAGCGCTTCGTGGCGGATTGG
>JANTFM010000273.1 GCA_024763475.1 Acidobacteriota bacterium
CCGGGCCCCGATGAAGACGCGCCGGAGAGGAAGATGGATTTGGGAAACACGCTGGTGTCCATCGTTGCGATTCTCGCGGTCCTTGGCGGAAGCGTCGCTGGAGAGAAGCCAATCGTCCACGGAAGGGTCTTCGCCTGCGGGCAGGAGGCGGGATCCATCAATATCTGGCCGTACTAGCATGGGGCCAAGTACGGCCCCCGGAGGGTTGAGCATGAAAGGTCTCTGGGTCATCACATGTCTACTGGCTCTTGCAGTCAGCGCGGCCCATGCAAGCGAGTTCCGTTCGAGGAGCAAGCCGATCCCGATCGAGACCGTGGCTCAGAGAAGCAAGCTGGGCGCGATCATCGTCGTCGGGGAGACTGTCAGTGTCACCAGGCGCGGAAAGGAAGTGAGCATCCCCTGGACCACGTATGACGTTAAGGTGAGCGAGGTGCTCTGGGGAGACGCGCCGGACGCGCCGATCAGGTTGTCGTTTCCCGGCGGCCTGAGCGCGGATGGCAAGGACATGACCAGAATCGCTGGTGTATCAGGAATAGCCAGGAACGTGAGAGTGTTCGTTTTTTTGGTAAGGCAGGGAGATTCGTACCGTCTCTACGATTGGTTTCGGGGCCGGTACGACATCACGACAGTCGAAGGGGAAGAAGGGCTAGCTATCCACACAGGTCGGCGGGATCTCCTGCCTGAGAGGATTCGGACCAAGCTCCCTGAAGGCGACAAGCCCGTATCTGTCCATGTGACTCTCACGGAGTTGAGAGCGTTCTTGGCTGCGCTCGAAGACAAACCCCAACCGGACGCTTCGCCGCTTCCACGCAAGCGCCCCAAGCGATGAAGACGCGTGCAGCTCTACTCATTTTCCTCTTGATGATCACCTCGGCTTTCGCGTACGTTCCGGACCGCATAGGTGCCGAGTTGAAACTGGTTCGCTGGAATCTCACCAACCCCTCAGACTCTGGGACCGTTGATGCCACAAACCAGCGGGTCAAGTGGTACATGGCCGAGAACAAACCGGCCAAGGGTCTCACCATAGGCGCACTTCAACCCGCGGTTGAGGCCGGCTTTGCCGCTTGGCAGGACGCCCATAGCGCATACAAGATCCACTACGAGGGGACGGTATCGCTGGCGGAGGTCAGGGACAACGATCATCGCAATACCGTTTCCTGGATTCAGGACCCACTAGAACTTCCTAATCACGCAACTGCGATCACCTTGCAGCGAATCAGCATCGAGACCGGCGAACTCAAGGAGTGCGATCTCGTCTACAACGATTACTCATACTTGTGGACTCTCAGCCCAGACGAAAACGTCAAAACTGGAGACGGTCCAGCCGATGTGCAATCGACCGCAGCCCACGAGGGTGGACACTTCGGCGGCCTGACCCACACCAACAGAACCACGTCAACGATGTACCCCTTCGCCGTGCTTGGCTTGACGAATCGACGTTCTCTCGAGGAGGATGACCTGGCTGGCGTTCGCTATCTCTACGCCAACGGTGTGCCCCCGGGATACGAGGAGATTTCAGGTGCAGTAACTCGAAGCAGCGCTGCATTGTTCGGGCCTATGGTCGAGGCCTTCGAGGGAGGAACGTTTGTCGCAAGTCAAATGACAGAGCCCGACGGTACATTCCGGCTTTCCCTCCCTCCCGGCAGCTACAAGATCCGCGTCACGCCGGGATCTCCTGCAACTTGGGCCGATACTCTGAAGGCACAAGCGAAAGCGGACTTCCACTCTGCATTCTGTGAGAAAGGTGGGCCGGGGCCCTGTACGCTCATCGCGGATGAAGTTGCGGCAACCAACATCGCCACCGGGACGAGTGGCGTTGATATGGAAGTGCCCGCCAATGAAGCGACCGACGATCCCTGGGAACCGGACGACAACGCTGAAAATGCCACGAACATCGGCGCGATCGGACCGGCGTGGTTGATCCACAAGCACTAACACGGTCTGAGCCATCAGCCTGGACTTCTCGCAGGTTGTCGCGTATCAGCATTGGGCCAAACAAAGCCCTCGGAGGGCCACAGGAACTTTCGCAAGTAGGACTTCCTCCTGCGAAAGTGGGGGCTGGCGCCGTTTTTCGTCCAATGTCCAGTCATGGCAGCGTATATTTCAACCCTCGCCAGCAGCCTTCCTGCCGGTTGCCACAATGGGGGATGAAGACCATGCGTCAAGACGACCGCCTTGCAGCCCCTCTCGCTTCGCTTGCAGCCCCTCTCGCTTCGCTTGCAGCCCCTCTCGCTTCGCTTGCAGCGCTGATCGTGCTCGCCGTTCCGCTCACTCTTGCCCAGAGCGAAACTGGAGTCGTGTCGGACCAGGAGTTTCAAGCAGAACCTTACGTCACCACTGAGCTGACCCATTTCATGACCGTCACACTGCGGGGAGGATACGTCGCCGCCGGCACCGGTCTCACCGGCGTCAGTGAAGCTACGATCGTGATCGACTCCATCCCCCAGGGGGCACAGCTCGTGGGCGGAGTGCTCTACTGGGCGTTTCTCGACCGCACGGGCGGGCCTTCCCACCGCCGTATCCGCGTCAACAACGTATTGGTCGAAGGAGAACTGCTCGGGCGAGTCGCTTTCCTATTGGGTCGTGAGAGCTTCGTCTACAGGGGGGTGCTCTCGAGGGAGCAGTTACTCAACCACGATCTGCACCCGCTCGGAGAGCTTCCGCCGCTGCCATCGGGCAACGGCGCATACCTCCTCTCGGGCTTTCCCCTGGAGGAACCCACACGACCGCAAGGCGCGACCCTGGTCCTCGTCTACGAGCACGAACAGATGCGTCCACAGGATGTTGTCTTCACCGACGGCAACGTGCTTCCGCATGGCGGTTTTCTACCACCCTGGTGGCGGGACACCCGCGCCGACATCACGGGTTTCGCGGCCGAAGCACCGGTCGAGGCGACATCGACCTACATCGTCGGCGCCGGTTCGAGTTCGAGTCTAGCCAGGGACAAGGCCGGATTCCAGGCCGCCTCGCACGCCTTGCGATTCCTTCCCGGTGATCAGGTTTTTGATAGCTCTGATGGCCCGCGGTGGGATACGGAGACTTTGGAGCTGACGGGTCTGATCGCGCCCGGTGATCGAAGCGGCACGGCGGTGGTGCGACTCATCTCCACGAGGTGGGGGGGGCTGTGGTGGGTGGATGACCTGATCTGGGCTGCGCACGTGATGTCGGTCAGCACGGGGAATCCCGTCGAGCCCGATCCCGGTGCCCTCTTTCGAGGCTGGTGAACGACATTGCGACATCTGCGCGCGGGACACATCGTCTGGCGCGCGACAGCAGGCATGGCCGCCGGGGGTGAGGCCGCCGCGGCCCTTGGCGGCTATCTGGGCGACTGATTCCCGGCACCTGGCTGATGAGCGTTTCGGCTTGCTGATGTTGCTCGTGACCTGGCGCATGGGAAGCAGGTCCCCGCGGCCGAAGGAGAATGCTCCTGCCGCGGGCTTTGGCCAGTTCGTCGTCAGAACCGTTCCAGAAGGGCCAGACCGCCTCTGGCTGACCCGTCAGCGGGGTCCACCGGATATCTCCACTCCGTGCTTCGCCCTCGGGTTGGAGCGCAAGAGCACCTGAATCCAAGCCCCGTGCAGCACCAACCTCTCTAAGAGCGGGCTCAAATCGAAGCAAGTGTCGATTTCGCGCCCGAAAATCCAAGCAAGAAACAGGCACGAAATCGACATCATGCTAGACTCGCGCCCAATCAGGGCGGGGTTAGCCGGGCCCCAGATCGCCATCGTGTTGAATCCGCGCCCATTGGGCGGCTGTCCCGATGAGCCGGAAAGGCCCCGACGGCCAAGGAGCGCAGCATGTTCGTGGGCAGAGAGCAGCAACTCCGGGATCTCCGGAATCTGATGCGCAAGAGCAGTCCATCCCTCGTCACCTGCCGCGGACGGCGCCGCATCGGTAAAAGCACACTGATTCGGGAGTTTGGCAAGTCCGCAGCCAGATTCCTGGTTTTCGAGGGGCTGCCCCCGCGCCCGGGACTGGGCAACGCCGATCAACTCGCGGTATTCGCCGAGCAATTGGCCCAGCAAACGAAGTTGCCACGCGTGACCCTTGAAAGCTGGCCCCAAGCATTCCAACTCCTGGCCAGCACACTCGGCGACGAGTGGACAGTCATCCTGCTCGATGAGATCTCCTGGTTCGGGGGTCACGATCCGGATTTTGCGGGGCATTTGAAGACGGCGTGGGACGGGCTGTTCCGGCGTCACGCCAAGCTCATCCTCGTGGTGTGTGGTTCCGTCTCGGCTTGGATCGAGGAGAACATCATTCGAAGCACCGGCTTCGTCGGCAGGACGTCCTGGGACATCGTTCTGGATGAACTTCCCCTCGACCGCTGCGATCTCTTCTGGGGAAAATTCCGCGGCCGCATCGATGCAGGCGAGAAACTCACGGTGCTCTCCGTAACAGGAGGAGTTCCCAAGTACCTCGAGGAAATCGATCCTGGCTCGAGCGCTGACAACAATATCCAGCGCCTCTGTTTTCGGCCTGAGGGGATTCTCTTCCGGGAGTTCGACCAGATTTTCAGCGACGTTTTTGGCAAACGCTCGGTTGCATATCGCGAGATACTGCGCACCCTCGTTTCCGGGTGTCGCACGCACTCGGAAATCAGCAGCGCCCTCGGCAAGAAGCGCAGTGGCCACATGACAGATTATCTGAACGATCTACAACTGGCCGGATTCCTCGCCAAGGATAGGATGTTCGATCCGAAGTCCGGCCGGACCTTACGAAGCGAGAAGTACCGCCTTCGGGACAACTATTCGCGCTTTTTCCTCAGGTATGTCGAACCGCAACGGGGTCGTATTGAAAAGAATCTCATGCGGGAGTTCGCGCTCGCCCAGTTGCCCGCCTGGGACACGCTGCTCGGACTGCAGTTCGAAAACCTCGTGCTTAACAACACCGCCACGCTGACCCAACTGCTGCAGATCGGCAGAACTCCCATCCTCTCCGCCTCGCCTTATATGCAGAGGGCGACCGCGCGCAGAAAGGGCTGTCAGGTCGATCTGCTGATCGTAACCAAACACTCACTCTATGTAGTCGAGATCAAGCGCCGGCAGCGAATCGGCCTGGAGGTCCTCCAGGAAGTTCAAGAGAAGATCCATCGGATCCCGGCGGGAACAGGTCGATCAATCCGCACCGCCCTGGTATACCAAGGCCGCCTGACAGACAGCGTCAAAGAGGAGGGTTTCTTCGATTTCATCATCCCCTTCAGCGCGCTGTTGGCCGGAATCCCTGGAGACGAGCCGGTCGCCGAGTGACCTGAGCGCCACTCAGCAATTTCCTGCCCGCGCGACTCTCCGACCACAGGATTGCGGCGGACAGGCTTCCGATGTTTCGCATCGAGTCCCCACATGTGAACTCCGCTGCAGCACCCCCGGTGATCTCCCCCGCAATCTCAAGCGATGAAGAGGACGCGGCAGTTCAGGTCCAAAGGGTTTTCTCTCAGCCCGGAGCCCTTGCCCCGAGCACCCCTAACGGGAACCACGCCCTTTCTATCACCACCGTGCGAGCCCGGCAAGCTGCCGTCTCCCTCT
>JANTFM010000274.1 GCA_024763475.1 Acidobacteriota bacterium
GGAAGCTCGCCGCCTGCTCGACTCGATGAAGGACGCCTCCTGACGACGAGGAACGCCTCCTGCCCGCTTGTGGCTTGCGGCTCATGGGGTTTGGGTGGACTCCAGACAACGAGGAACGCGTCCTGCCCGCTTGTGGCCTGCGGCTCATGGGGTTTGGGTGGAGCTGTGATTCACCCCTTGGTCTCGTGGAATTCTGTGCTCGCCTGGGCCGGGTGAGCGCAGGGTCGGGTCAGCGCATCGTCGCCGGCGAGGACTTCCCTTGACAGGGGAGTCACAACGCCGTAGCTAGAAGATCCAACGGGCTGCGCGGAAGGGTAGGATCATGCGAAGTGTTGTCGCCCGGATGTCCTTTACAGCGTTAGTTTTGGGGCTTCTGGTGTTTGCGATTTTTCCGGGGGCCTTCGCTCTGCCGCCGGAGGTCTGGGTTGTGAACGAGGCCTCCAAGGACATCTCGATCATCGACGACCTCGGCGATACGCCGACAACGATCGAGACGATTCCGCTCGGTGGCGCCATGGACCCCAACCCCTATGGCATCGCCTTTTCGACCCTGAGCGCCCAGCCTGGGGCAGATGCCTTCGTCACGCAGGGTGGGACACTTCGCGTCATCGAACAGGCTACGCGGCAGATCATGGCGACCTGCGACGTCGCCGCCTGGCTTGGCGTCGAGGAGGTGCAGCTCAAGGGAGCCGATTCGGCACGCCCGGAACTCTTTCGGGATGAGCTGGGTGGCATGCTGGTCGAGCGCAGCTACCTGCATGTGGCCGCGAACGTGCGCGAGGCCGCCGGGGACGCTCTCGTGCCCTGGTTCGTGGTCTTCGATCAGTTCCTGCTCGTGGACGGTGCGGCGACCTGCCAGAACGCGGTCGTGGGTGCAGGTCCATTGCTTTCCGTACCGTCCGTGCCCTCCGAGGCGATGGAGGTTCGGGTCCTGGGTTCTCCGGCGGGAGAGCGCCTGCAGCGGGCGTGGTACAGCGTCCGGGAACTCACGGATCCGCAGGCGCTGCTGACGGTGCTCGTCGCGGGGGGGCCGGTACTCGACGCGCCGTGGCGCATCGCCGAGCGCTCGCGCTTCCCGGTACCGGCCGGCACCGTGCTGCCCGACAGCATCCATCCTGGATCCCCGCACTCGCGAGAACTGCCCCTCGTACCGCTCGGTCCCCAGGGAGAACTCGTCAACCTGGAGACGGGACATCGCTGCCCGGTAGGCGATGTGCCCCGAGCGCTGGTCGTGACAGGTCCCGGGCTCGGCTCCTACGACATCTGGGCGGCGAAGCTGGCACCCGGCGGGGGGCCGGGCGTCCTGCAGCGCACGCACTGGGAGACCTGCGACGCGGAGCCACCGTTGCCGCTCGGCCTAGATCCCGTCGACATTGAGACCTTGGGGCGCGTGGAGTGGCAGGAGCTCTATGTTGCGAACCACGGCTCCGACACGGTCTCGATCGTGCAGGAAGCGGCGCCGGGCGTAGTGATTCAGATCGAGCTGCGGACGGACTCGGGGTCCGGACCCTGCCAGAAGTGCCCGCGCTCCCTCGCCGTGCAGGAGCGCCCGGAGACCATCTGCCGGGCGATCAACTACCGGGAGGAGCTGATCAACGCCAAGACGGACATCCTGCACACCTGGGACGGGATTGGCTGCCTGGACCTCGAGAGCTTCAAGATGTGGTGCCGCTGTCTCGCGCCCGACCCGCTGGACTGCCCCTCCTGGTGTACGCCGGGACATTCTCTGTCGAGCCAGTCGACGGACGGTTCCCGGACGGGTGAGATCTGGGTCGAGGTCGACATCATCGGTGGCAATGGGAGCGGCGGCGGTCAGACGACCACGACCAACGAAGGTCAGGCCACCACACAGACCAATGTCGAACCGAACGGCAAGCCGGCGAGCTGAGAGTGGAGAGTCGCCGGTCACGCCTTCTGCTCCTCGCCCTTGCCGCGTGTGTCACCGCCTGCACCTCGCCAACGCCGGACGACGTCATGACTCCCGCCGCCGACGTCCAGACCACCAACGCTCCAGACGCGAACGCTTCGGTCGCCAACGTCTCAGATAGCAGTGCCCCAGACGCCACCGCCCCGGCGGTCCCAGACGGCACCGCCCCGGTCTCCACTGGGCCGACCGCCACCGCTCCCCCGGTCCCAGGCAGCACTGCCCCGGTCTCCAACGGGCCGACCGCCACCGCCCCGGCGGACGCACCGGTCGGGGAGGCCGCGCCGCCCGTCACGGAGAGTTTGCCCGGTGAACCGGCGTCCGCAGCGGATCTTGCGTCCTGTCCCCGCGGCGATGCGGCGTGGGTTGCTGCCCTGCGCCACGCCTCGCGCACGAACTCCTTCGAGGAGCTCCTCTCCCGGGCGAAGGTCCTCGCCGCTGCTCATCCCGATCGATGGGAGCCACGCTGGCTCACGGCGGAGTGTTTCTACCGCACGGGTCGGGTGCCGGACGCCGCGCGCGTCGGCGCAGAGGCGCTGGAGCTGGCGAGCACACAACAGGATCCGGTGGGGATCGCCCTTTCCGCCTATCGTTGCGGCTGGCTGGCGTTCCGCGCGGGCGAGCTTGGAGCTGGCGCCCGGCACTACGGGGTGGCGCTCGAGGCAGCGGAGACGACGGGTCGCAAGGAGCTTCTCGCCCAGATTCAGAGTGGGCTGGCGGGGCTCCTCGTCGAGATGGGACGCTACGGGGAGGCCCATCGGCTGATGGAGCGCTCGGCCGCGACCCTGAAGGAACTGGGGCTTGCACCCTTCGCGCGCCGAACGGAGCTCAACCGCGCGGTGATCCTGATGCTGCTCGGTGACGCGCTCTCTGCCCACAGGGTGCTCGAGGATGTCTATCACGAGAGCGAGGCCTCCGGAGATTCGTTCGTCCTGTCCCGGGCGGCGCTGACGCTGGGAAATCTCCAGCGTCGTCTCGGGAAAGAACGCGAGGCGCTCGAATGGTATGCGCGGGTCCCGGCCGAGGACGCCGAACTCGCCAGCCTGGCCAGTCTGAGTCGCGGCCTGATCTCGACGCGGCTCGGAAACTATGGTGAGGCGGAAAGCCATTTCGATCAGGCCGCGCGCGATGCCTCGCCGGTCGACAGGCTGCTGATCGAAGCCCACCGCGCGGAGATCGACATCGCCAGGGGGCAGGCCAGGAGCGCTCTCTCGCGCTTGGGCAAGGTGATTTCCCGTGCCGGGACGATGCATGCCGAGAACGTCGGCTGGATTGCCCGTTGGTTGGCGGGGAGAGCCTGGCTCAGCGAAGGCCACTGGGAAAAGGCTGCCGGGGTCCTGGAGGACGCGGTGGCCATTCTCGAGGGGCAGAGCACCGAACTCGATCCGATGGAAGAGGGCCTGCGCTTCCTGCGCGAGCGATCGGATGTCTACTCGGACCTGGCGGCCGCACGTTGCGGGGCGGGTGTCAACAACGCAGCAGATCCCCGGGCTCAGGAGGCCCTCGACGCCGTGGAGGCGACCCATGCCCGAGCCCTGCGGCAGATGCTGAGCGCCGGAGGCCCGCGCTCGGGCGAGGCGAGCGCCGAAAGCCCGCACCCGGGAGAGACGAGTGCTGAAAGTCCACACGCCGGAACGGCGAGCGCCGAAGGTCCGCGCTCGGGAGCTGCCGGCGCCGAAAACCTGCACTCGGGAGAGACGAGTGCTGAAAGTCCGCACGCCGGAACGGCGAGCGCCGAAGGTCCGCGCTCGGGAGCTGCCGGCGCCGAACGCCCGTACCCGGGAGAGGCGAGCGCTGTAAGTCCACACGCCGGAAAGGCGAGCGCCGAAGGTCCGCGCTCGGGAGCTGCCGGCGCCGAAAGCCCGCATCCGGGAGAGGCGAGCGCCGAAAACCCGCGCTTGGGAGTGGCTAGCGTCCAGGTGTTGCAGGAGGGTCTTGCAGAGGGTGAACTCCTGGTCGACTTCGCCATCGGCAGAGAACGCGGGGTGGTGGTTGCCATTCGCCGGGACGCTTTCGCCGCGAGGCAGATCGCCGGATGGGACGAACTCGCCGAGCCGCTCAGGCGCTATCGCTCCGCTCTCATCCGGCCCCTGCGCAGCGCGGAGGCGCGCCTGGATCCGGAGCTGGATCTGGCGCGCTCGATCGACGAGGGATGGCGCCTGAGTCACGAGTTGCTGGATCCGCTTCGCCCGATTCTCGCGGAGGCTACGCGACTCTACGTCGTGCCGGACCGGGAGCTGGCGCTCCTGCCCTTCGCGGCCCTGCCCTGGGACAGAGCCTCGGTGGAAGGGAAGGATGGGGTTCGCTTCCTCGGCGAGTTGCTGGAGACTGCCGTGATGCCTCTTGCCGGGCGACCCGCACACGCTCCCTCTCAGCAAGGCGGCGTGCTGCTGGCCGGAGATCCACTCGAGGGGCCCACTGCGGCGCTGCCGCGGCTGCCCCTGGCGGGATACGAGATCGAGAGCCTGGAACGGATCTGGGGCCACCCCCGCGCGACCTTGCTGCGCGGCCCGGCGCTCCACCTCGACCGGCTGCGCCGGGAACTCGCTGGCGTGGGGACCCTGCATCTTGCCACGCACGCCGAGGCCTCCACTTCCGATCCCGCACGCTGCGCCGTGTTTCTCTCCGGCGGCGAGGCTCTCGGGCTCGACGCGATTCGCCGTCTCCCGCTCGAGCGTGCGCTCGTCGTGCTCTCGGCGTGCAACAGCGGGAGAGGAGAGCTTGTCCCCGGCGAGGGCGTGATCGGCCTGTCCTGGGCCTTCCTCGAGGCGGGAGCGGAGACAGTTGCCGTCAGCCTCTGGCAGGTGGAAGATCGCTCGGCGGCGGAGCTCATGATCGCCTTCCATCGTTTTCTGGCGGCTGGTGACGATCCGCTGAGGGCGATGAGCCGCGCGCGGCGGGAGAGGGCCCGCGTGCGCCGGCACCCGGCGTTTTGGGCTCCCTTCGTGATGATCTCGAAGCCCCGTTGACAAGGGTGCGTGTGAAATGCCTGCCCGAGAGGATCAACAGCAGATGACGGATCTTCACCCCGAGGACACGACGACCTTGGACGATGAAGAGCTCGTCCGTCGTTTTCGGTCCGGTCTCGAGCCGGAACGGGTCTTCGGGATCCTGTTCAGGAGGTATGGTGCATTGACCCTGGCATTCTTCAGCAGGCGGATCGGCCACGCCGAGATCGCGGCGGAGCAGAATCAGGAGCTGTACCTGTCCGTCATCGCGGCTCTTGACGGGTTTCGCGGGGATTGCTCTTTTCGGAGTTGGTTGTTCACCCTGGCCCACAATCGCCTCGGTCAATGGCGGAGGCGCCTGAGGGTCCATACGGATGAAGAGGCGGAGGAGGTCGGCGAGACGCTGCTTGAGACGCTCCATGCCAGCGAAAGGACGCAGCCGGAGAAGGCCGCTGTTCTGGCGCAGCAGTCCCGGATGCTCCGCCGATGCGTGGCCCGCCTGAGCGAGACGGAGAGGGTCGTGGTGTACGGCCAGTACTACGCCGAGACGACGCTCCGGGAGCTGACGGCCATGCTGCGGATGGAGAATCCGAGCGGCGCGAGGGCCTGCCTGATCAAGGCGCAGCGCAAACTAAGAC
>JANTFM010000275.1 GCA_024763475.1 Acidobacteriota bacterium
CGATACCTATCGCAAGATGAAAGATCTACTCGGCCGCGTCGTGCCGGACGTTGAACTCCGGATGAAGGCGGAACTGGTCCACGAGATCAACCGCCTCAAGGCCGAGCGCAACGCGATCATCCTCGGGCACAACTACATGGAGCCCGCTCTCTTTCATACCGTGCCGGACTTCGCGGGGGACTCTCTCGAGCTGTCTCGCAGAGCCGCCGAGACCGATGCGGACATCATCGTCTTCTGCGGTGTGCGCTTCATGGCCGAGACGGCCAAGATTCTCAACCCCAGCCGGACCGTCCTGCTGCCCGCAAAGAAGGCGGGTTGCTCCCTTGCGGAAGCCATCACTCCCGAGGATGTGCGCTGGTTGCGCGAGCAGTATCCGGGCGTTCCGATCGTGACCTACATCAACACCTACGCGGATGTGAAGGCCGAGTGCGACGTCTGTTGCACGTCGAGCAACGCCGCCTATGTCGTCGAGTCGATGAACTCCGATACGGTGATCATGATTCCCGACGAGTATCTTTCGGGGAATGTCGCCCGGGAGACCGGCAAGCACATCATCTTCCCAACGCGGGATGAGGCTACCGTCAAGGACCCCGATCTCGATGTTCAGCTCATCGGCTGGCGCGGCCGCTGCGAGGTGCACGAGCAATTCACGGTCGAGGACATCGCCAATGCCCGAAAGCAGTTCCCCGGCGTGACGGTGCTTTCGCATCCTGAGTGCAAGCCGGAGGTCGTGGAGGCTTCCGACTACTCGGGCAGCACCTCCCAGATGGTCAAGTTCGTCCAGGAGACGGACGCCCAGAGTTTCCTCGTGCTCACCGAGTGCGCGATGGGAGACAACATCGCGGCGGAGAATCCGGACAAGGAGATGCTGGGGATGTGCTCGGTACGTTGCCCGCACATGAACGAGATCACTCTTGAACAGACGCGGGACGCGCTGATCCACACGCAGTACGTCATCGAGGTCGAGGAAGAGATCCGCCTGCGCGCCAAGCGTGCGGTGGATCGCATGCTCGAAATCGGGCGGCCTCCGGGATAGGTCCTCGGGCTAGCGCGTGTCCGTCTCTGGATGAGCCGTATCACCACGAATCTGCCGGAGCGCGTGAGGCAGGGCAGGAAGCAGCGTCTCGAGGTTCTCGGTCGCAGCCTTGAGTGATCCTGGAAGATTCACGATCAGCATGCGCCCGCGCAGGCCGACAACTCCCCGGGACAGCATCGCATGGGGTGTTATTGCCAAGGACGCGGCGCGCATGGCCTCCGCCATGCCAGGCAGCTCACGATCGATGACCTGGCGGGTCGCCTCAGGTGTGTTGTCTCGAGGGGCACAACCCGTGCCTCCGGCCGTGAGCGTCAGATCAAGACCCTCTCCTGCGAGGGCGACCAGGCGCGCCGCGATGCGTTTCGGGTCGTCCGGGAGGATCTCGCTGCATGCGATGTCAGCCCCAAGCCTCGCGCCGAGTATTTCCGCAACCGCAGGACCCGCCGTATCCACGGCTTCCGAGCGGCTGCAACGATCCGAGATCGTCAGCACGGCGGCCCGTATTCTGTCTCCCACCGCTATCCCTCCGCCCGGTAGTCGCCAGAACGTCCCCCGGACTTGGCGAGGAGCCGCAGCTGCCCGAGGACCATCGTCTTCGAGATCGCCTTGAGCATGTCATAGAGCGTGAGGCCGGCCACCGATACGGCCGTCAGGGCTTCCATCTCGACTCCGGTGGCCGAGCGCGTCGCTGCCGTGGCCCGGATCTGGATCTCGGTCTCGTTCGTGTCGAAGTCCACCGAGACGTGGTCGAGCGGGAGCTGGTGACAGAGCGGGATGAGTTCTGAGGTCTTCTTTGCGGCCATGATGCCCGCGAGGCGGGCCGTCTCGAAGACATTCCCCTTGGGGGTGCTGCCGTCGTGGATCGCCGCCATGACCTCTTTGCCGACGGCGAGGGTCGCCGTGGCCTCGGCTCTTCGTGCGCTCGGGGTCTTCTCGCCCACATCGACCATCCGGGCTCGGCCGCTGTCATCGAGATGTGTCAGGTCATTCATGGGAAGTCCTCAGAGGAGATAGCACGGGGCCTGCTCTCCCCGGGCAAAGGCTTGCCCCGCTTCGGCCCGCAGGAGCGCGTTCGCAGGGGCTGCGGCGACGAGATCGTGGGAGCCTTTCCACGGGAGCACCTGGACGATGGCGCCGCCAACCGACGGGCTGACGATAGCTGGGCGCAGGACGCTTCGCTTGCCCTTGTTCACGAAGGCCTCCGTGATGGCTGCGCTGGGCAGCACCTCGTCGAACGCGGCGTCGTCCCCGGAGAGCAGATGGACCAGGGGCTGGACGAAGAGGCGCCAGACGGCGAGCACTGCAAGGGGATTGCCCGGCAGGCCGATGAACCACTTGCCGCCCCGTCTCGCAACGAGCGTCGGCTTCCCCGGCTTGAGTTGAATGCGGTGGAAGAGGATCTTGCCGCCGAGTTCTTCGATGACCTCCGGGACGAAGTCATAGTCGCCCACCGAGACGCCGCCCGAGCTGAGCACGAGATCTGCCGTGTCGAAGGCTGTCTCGATGGATTGCCGTAAGGCCGCCTTGTCGTCATCGACTCGGGTCTCGTGGGTGAGGACGAGTCCCTGTTCCTCGGCGAGTGCCCGGAACATCGGGCCGTTGGTGTTGCGAATCTGGCCCGGAGCCGGCGTTTCGTCGAGTCCCACGAGCTCATGCCCTGTCACAAGGCTCGCAACCCGGGGGCGAGGTATCGCTTTGAGTTCGAGGACGCCTCCTGCTGCGAGCAGCGCGATCCGCGCCGGGGTGAGCACGGCGCCAGCGGGAGCGAGCAGGGAGCCGCAGGCAAAGAGTTCTCCGCGATGACGGATGTTGGCGCCGAGAGGACGTCCTTCGAGCAAGACACGCCCGTCGCCTCCCACCTGCGCTCGCTCCTGTTCAACCACGGTGTCCGCACCTGCGGGAAGGGGAGCGCCCGTGAAGATCCGGGCCAGGCTGCCCGTCTCGAGCCTGCCCGGTGTCGCGCCTGCCGGAACCTCCATACTCACGGGAAGCGCCGTGTGGCCAAGGAGATCCTCGTGGCGGGTGGCGTAGCCGTCCATGGCGGAGAGATCCACGAGTGGCAGGTCCGTGTCCGCCACCACCGCATCCGCGAGGCGCAGTCCGAGGGCGTCGGAGAGCGTGACGGAGGCCGCGGGGAGCGGATCCGCATTCATTGCCAGGAGAGTTCTCGCCTCATCGATCGTAAGCATGCTCAGATCATAGCGCGACAATGGCGGAGCTGATATGGATTGACATTGCAACCGCGTCCGTGGGTTTGCTTCTAAATCCTTTGGTCGTCGGCGTTTGGGACAACGAATGATCGGGATCGTTTGTCGACGGCTGATCCCTCTGATATTCGTGGGCTGGTTAGCACCGGTCATCGTTCCGTCCAGGGGCTGCCTCAGCTTGAGTCGCGCGGCGGCCTCGGGACACCGCACACGCCCTCTGGCAGGTCCCGTGCTGGATCCCGAGCCGAAGCCCCCTCACCCCGCAGTCATCGCTGAAGGAGGCTCTCGATCCGTCCGGGGACGACGCCCAACCCGACCGGACCGCCCACGACCCCGGTCTCTGGCACACCCGCGTCATGAGATCGCGGATCGAATCCATGAAGAAAAAAGCCCGCTCGATGCGAGGCCGGCCGGACCTTCTGTTCGCCTGGTGTCGTGCGCAAGGAGAGTTCTCCACCGCTGTTTGTCGAGGGCCTGAACAAGCAACGGAAAGTCGCCACCAGAAGATCGCACGGATCTCGCACTACGCACGCCTTCAAGAGCGCGCCTTATCAACAACTTGGCAAGCCGCCAGAGTCTGAGGGCACCCACAAATCCTGCCGAGGACCCATACCTATCAGCATCAGCCACCTTGGAGTGGCCGCATCTGAACTGTTCTATGGCGGCCCGCGACAAGGCGCGTGAGTTTTTCGCCGCCGCACGCGCGGAGAGATCGCGTCCTCTGCACGTCTGCCGAAGTCCTACAGGCGCTTCTTCACGCCGACCTTCTTATCGATCGCCTGGAGACACTCGACGCTGTGTTGCAACGGGCCGCATCGCTGGTCGACGAAATCTGGCCCATCGAAGCCGAAGACGTTCGTGCCTCCCGCGCGCTGATCCAGGCCTTCCCCACTCTGAACTCGAGACCTGGCAGCTCTCGGGTCAGCCAACCGTGCCGGACTCGAACTCAGAGTTCGTCGAGATCCGCGGGCGTATTGACGTTGTGCCAGCAGGCGGCGAGTTCCGCGGGGGGCGTGACGGTGATGACCTTCTCGTGCTCGATCAATCTGTGGGGTGCGAGGGGGCCCGTGGCGGCGAGTTTGGCGAGCAGGCCCGCAGTCTGGCCTTCGTAGAGTGCCAGGAGTGGTTCGAGCTTTCCTTCACTGAGACTTGGGAGAATGCCCCAGACGCCGGGACGGCGCTGGTCAAGGAGCCAACGGATGACGCTCGGCGTGATGAGGGGGAGATCGCAGGCTGTGATGACCCAACTGGCGCCCGGTGCCCAGCGCAGCGCGCTGGCTAGGCCGGCGAGGGGGCCCGCGAGTTCGGGGGCGTCGGGAAGGCGCAGCGTCTCGGGTTGGGTCGCCTCCTGTGAACCCTCACCGAGGAGTACGACGCGCTCGACATGGGGTGCGAGGGCATCTTCCGCCCGGGCGAGGAAACTCTTTCCTGCCAAGTGCATCCCCGCCTTTTCCCGGCCCATTCGGTGGCTCTTGCCGCCGACGAGGACTCCGCCGTAGACGGGAGCTCTAAGCCATGCCGTGGGCAGCCATGCCTCCAGACGTGCCATGAGGAGCGATGCACGGTCTGCGTCCCAGGGCAGGACCCCGAGCAGCTCGCTCAGGTTGTCCGGTTGTGGCCGATCCCCGCCTTCGAGCCAGAACTTGGGCAGGGGGGTGCTCTTGTGGCCTTCCACGAGCACCAGGTCATGATCAAGCAGGAGGTCAGCGAGGAGCACGGGCAGCGGGCGCTGTTCGTCTGCGTGGCGCCTCGAGAACATCTGCGATCTCGAGCCGAGCACGATGTTGGCGCCCGCGTTGAAAAGGCGGTCGGAGTCCTTCCCCGGCTGATCGACGACGAAGTGGTGGGCATCGTTCTTGACCAGTGCGACGGTCAGTCCCCGGGCCTTGAGCCGGGGAATCAGCTTCTCGAGCAGCGTCGTCTTGCCCGAACCGCTCCAGCCGCACAGGGCGAGAACTGGTCCTGGCGGGTAGCGGGGGGGCTGTGCCGGTCTGGCCATCCTCAGCGGGTCTCGTTGCGAAAGATGATCGGAGGAGGAACGTCATCGTCCGCATCTGAAGACGGCTCCTCTTCGAGCGGATTCGCCTTCAGAAAGCTACGCAGGCCGTAGCGCAGTTCGCCGGAGACCTCCATGATGCGCATACCCTCCACGATGTCGATGAACACGCAGGCCCGCGCCCTATGCGACTCGGAATCACCCGGCAGCAGGTAATCGAAACGGCTGCTTCCGCACTCGTTG
>JANTFM010000276.1 GCA_024763475.1 Acidobacteriota bacterium
CGATCATTACGCGTCCGCCTCGCCTCCGATGATCTCAACCTTGCCACCAGCGGCTTCGATCTTGGCTCTCGCACCCGCACTCGCGCGGTGCACCTTGACCGTCAGGGCGACGGAGAGATCACCCTTGCCGAGGAGCTTCACGCGAACTGTCTCGTTCTTGCGGAGCAGGCCCTTTTCCACCAGGAGATCGGGGGTCACCTCAGCACCCGCCTCGAAGGTATCGAGACGGCCGACGTTCACCTCGGCGAACTCCTCGCGGAAAATATTCGTGAACCCTCTCTTCGGAACCCGGCGAACCAAGGGCATCTGGCCACCTTCGAAACCCCAGCGGCGAGAGAAACCGCGGCGGGACTTCTGCCCGTTCATTCCACGCCCGGAGGTCTTGCCCGTTCCGGAACCCGGGCCGCGTCCGATGCGCTTCCTGTTCTTCGTCGCGCCGGGAGCCGGCCCGATATCATGCAGTCTCATGGTGTCGCCCTCGTCCGACTAGTTACCCGCCTGCTCGTCGACGATGCGGACGAGGTGCGGGATCTTGGCGACCATCCCACGAATCGAGGGGTGGTCGGGCTTCTCTACGATGCGGTTCATCTTGCCCAGCCCAAGAGAGACGAGGACGCGCTTGTGCTTGTAGATCGCCCCAATCCCACTCTTGTACTGCTGGATACGGAGAGTCTTCCCGGTGCTCACGCCTCACCTCCCGGTCCGTGGCCATCGCCTCGAATCCCCATGGCAGCGGTCGGCCCCTTGCTCGCGGCGACGCGTTCCATCGGGACGCCGCGCAGCTTGGCGACCTTGCGCGCATCCTGCAAGGACAACAACCCCTGCATCGTGGCACGAACCACGTTGTGGGGGTTCTGCGTTCCGATGCACTTGGTCAGAACATCCTGGATACCAAGGGTCTCCAGGATCGCACGGACCGGGCCACCCGCGATGACGCCGGTTCCAGGAGATGCGGGCTTCAGCATCACGCGTCCAGCACCGTGACGGCCTACTACCGCATGAGGAATCGTCGCACCGCGCAGAGGGATCTTCACCATCGCCCGCTTGGCCTTCTCGATTCCCTTGGCGATGGCGGAAGGAACTTCCTTCGCCTTCCCCATGCCGAAACCGACCTGGCCTTTTCCATCACCAACGACGACCAGTGCGGAGAACGAGAAGTTCTTACCACCCTTGACCACCTTCGTGACGCGGTTGATGTAGACGACCTGATCCTTGAGATCCGATCCGTCCTTGTCCCTGCCTCTTCTATTGTCGAAAGCCACTTCTACCTCCGCAGCAGCCGCATGGCGGTCAGAACTTGAGACCACCCTCGCGGGCTGCATCGGCGAGGGCCTTCACCCTGCCGTGGTAAAGAAACCCGCCGCGATCGAAAATCACGGAATCGATGCCGTCGCCGAGGAGGCGCTTGGCAATCGCAGCACCAACCAGCTTCGCCGCCGCTATGCTGCCACTCCCGCCTTCGACTTCGATCTGTTGGCTGGAAACCGACGCAAGCGTCTGGCCAGCCACATCATCGATGGCCTGAACGTAGATGTGCTTGTTACTGCGAAACAGCGCCAAGCGAGGCCGTGCTTCGGTCCCGTGAATCCGGCCACGGATCCGCCGCCGAGTGCCCGTGCGGGCTTGTTTGCGATCTTTGCGCGCGTACATCTTGCTCTCCCGCTACTTGCCGGCAGCTTTGCCGGGCTTGAGGCTGATCCGTTCGCCCTTGAAGCGGACGCCCTTGCCCTTGTACGGATCCGGCGGGCGCAGTGCCCGCAGGTTCGCGGCAACCTGCCCGATCAGCTGCTTGTCGATCCCACTAAGAGTGATCAACGTGTTGCGCTCCTCGACCTTGGCACTGATGCCATCGGGAAGCGGGAATTCCACCGGGTGCGAAAAACCGAGGGAGAAGTTCAGCGTCTCTCCCTTCGCCTCGCAGCGATACCCGGTCCCGACAATCTGCAACACTCGCTCGTAGCCGTTGGTGACACCATGAACCGCATTGGCGAGAAGCGCCCGCGTCAAGCCATGGAGCGCGCGCTGTTTCTTGGAGTCATCCGCGCGACTGAGCCGCGCCGTGCCTCCCTCGACCTCGACGGTGATACCCCCCGCAACCGGGACCTGCAGCACACCCTTCGGACCTTTCACCTCGACCTGTCCGTCGCCGAGCTTCAGGCCCACGCCGCCGGGCAGGCTGATGGGGGCCAAGCCGATTCTCGACATCGCCTCTCCTCCTACCAGACGTTGCAGAGCCACTCGCCGCCAACATTCTGGCGACGTGCAGCACGCCCGTCGATGACACCGCGGGATGTAGAGAGGATGGTGATACCCATACCTCCCAGCACGTCCGGGATATCCTGGGAACCAACGTAGACGCGGCGACCCGGCTTCGAGATACGCTCGAGGCCGTTGATCACTTTCTCGCCGTCTGGTCCGTAACGAAGATCGAGTTCGAGCACGCCCTGCGGCCCTACGCTTTCTTCGACGCGGCACTCGTTGATGTAGCCCTCTTCCTTCATGATCGCGGCGATCTCACGCTTGATACGCGACGAAGGGAGGCTCACGCTCGTGTGACCCGCCATCAGGGCGTTGCGAATACGCGTGAGCATGTCCGCGATAGGGTCCGTCATAGACATCGATTACCCCTTTCTCTTCCACGCCCTACCAACTGGCCTTGCGCACACCGGGTACGTATCCCTGAAGGGACAGCTCCCGGAAGCACACACGACACAACTGGAACTTACGCATGTAAGCGCGAGGCCTGCCGCAACGACGACACCGGTTGCGAACACGCACCGCGAACTTCGGCTTCTTGAACAACTGGGCCAGCTTGGCCTTCGTTGCCATCTAATACCTCCCCGCCCGCTAGTTGGCGAAGGGCATGCCGAGACGCTTGAGCAGCGCCTTGGCATGGGGATCTGTTTGGGCGGAGGTCACGATGGTGATGTTCATGCCAATGGCACGGGTCACCTTCGCATAGTCCACCTCCGGAAAAATCAGCTGGTCCTTGATACCCAGGGTGTAGTTGCCCCGCCCATCGAAGGCCTTGCCGGAAACGCCGCGGAAGTCTCGAACGCGCGGTAAAGCAATATTGACCAGTCGATCGAGGAACTCCCACATGCGTGCACTTCTCAAGGTGACAGCCATTCCGACCGGCATCTCTTCCCGCAGTTTGAAGTTGGAGATCGACCTGCGGGCCCGTCGCACGGTCGGCTTCAAGCCCGCGATCGCGGTCAGCTGCTGTTCGGCTTCCTCGAGCAGCTTGGGCTCCCGCGAGGCCTCGCCGAGTCCCATGTTGATCACGATCTTGTGAATACCAGGAACGGCCATCATGTTCTTGATACCGAATTCCTCGGCGAGGCCGGATCGAACCTCGTTCTCGTAGATCAGCCTAAGGCGTGGTTTATCTGCCATGAGGCACCTCACTTATCCAGTTCGGCACCGGATCGCTTCGCAATCCGGACCTTACGTGTACGGCCGCCACTCTCATCCTCAAGGAACTTGTAGCCCACCCGGGTCGGCTTACCGCTCTCAGGATCAATAGGAAGCAGGTTTGACACATGGACGGGAGCCTCGCGCGCAAGGACACCACCTTGGACACCCTTGCCCGGATCCGCACGCATGTGCTTCTTGATCATGCCGACACCTTCGACAATGGCACGCTGACTCGCGTGGTAGACGCGGAGCACCTTCCCGCGCTTACCCTTGTCCTTGCCGCTAATGACCGCGACCTGGTCGCCCTTTTGGATATGCATGATTAGCTCACAGGACCTCGGGAGCGAGCGAGACGATCTTCATGTACTGCTTCTCGCGCAGTTCCCGTGCCACAGGCCCGAATACGCGAGTGCCCACCGGCTCTCCCGCGTCGTTGATGAGGACCGCCGCGTTGTCATCGAAATTGATGCTGGATCCGTCCCGACGATGCTGCGCGTGCCGGGTACGAACGACAACCGCGCGGACAACGTTGCCCTTCTTAACGGTTCCGTCCGGGCTTGCTTCCTTGACAGAAGCCGTGATCACATCGCCCACGCCCGCGTACTTGCCCGAGTTGCCCCCGCGGATGCGAATCATCATGATCTTCTTGGCGCCGGAGTTATCCGCGACCTTGAGTATCGTCTGCATCTGGATCATGGCTCTCTCCTCAGCCGCTCACGCCCTTGGCGATGATTTGCCGGAGGCGCCAACGCTTCCGAGCCGAAAGAGGCCGTGTCTCCACGATCTCTACCTTGTCACCAACACCACAAGCCTCGTTCTCATCGTGCACCAGGTAGGTCTTGCTGCGCCGGATGAAACGCTTGTAGACCGGATGCTGAATGAAACGCTCAACCCGGACCTTCGTCGTCTTCGCACCGGAAGTGCCCACGACGACGCCGACTTTCTTCTGGCTCATACGTTTCTTCAGAGTGGCCTCGCTCATCAGCGCGCCTCCTCGCCAGTGGCTGCCGTCTGGCGCTCAGTGATGATGGTCAGGACCCGCGCGATATCCTTGCGAGCTTCGCGCAGCTTGTGCGACTTCTCCAACTGCCCCGTCGCCTTCTGCAGTCTCAGATTGAAGAGTGAGCGTCTCAGCTCTCCCAGCTCTCTCCCGAGCTCTTCATCAGACATATCATGCAGCTTCGTCGCCTTCATAATACCCTCCTCCCTCAGACGATCCGGCGCTTAACGAAGCGCACCGGGATAGGGAGCTTGCTGGCAGCGAGCTTCATTGCGTGGATCGCTTTTTCCTCGGCCACGCCCTCGATCTCGAAGAGCACCAGGCCCGGTCGCACCACGGCAACCCAGTGATCCGGTGGCCCCTTCCCCTTACCCTGACGGGTCTCGATCGGCTTCTTGGTGACCGGCTTGTCGGGGAAGACGCGAATCCAGATCTTGCCGCCGCGCTTGACCGAGCGGGTCATAGCGATTCGTGCGGCCTCGATCTGGCGCGAGGTGAGCCAGCCGCGACCCATGGCCTTCAGACCATACTCGCCGAAAGCAACCGTGTTGCCACGTTCCGCGTTGCCCTTCATGCGGCCACGCTGCTGCTTTCTAAATTTAACTCTACTTGGCTGTAACATTTAAGTTTACTCCCGGTCGATCTAGCGCTGGCGGCCACGGGGCAGAACAACCTCGGTCTGCTCGCCCTTGTAGATCCAGCACTTCACGCCGATGACGCCGTATGTCGTGTTGCCACGGGCCACGCCATAGTCGATGTCCGCACGCAAGGTATGCAGCGGCAACTGACCGCTCAGGTACCACTCGCTACGCGCGATCTCGTGACCACCGAGACGCCCGGAACAACGGACCTTGATGCCCTTCGCACCGAAGCGCTGAGCGGACTCCACCGCCTTGCGCATGGCGCGGCGGAAAGCAATGCGGCGCTCGAGCTGGGCCGCGATGCCCTCAGCGACGAGCTGCGCGTCGAGTTCCGGCTTGTCGACCTCGAGGATGTTGATGAAGACATCCCGTCCGGTGCGCTTCTTGATATCCTCACGAAGCTTGTCGACCTCGGTC
>JANTFM010000277.1 GCA_024763475.1 Acidobacteriota bacterium
CTGCCAGAGCCAGAAGACGCGCCACGCCCCAAGGAACAGGGCCGTGACAACAACCCACCACGCCATGTTGGCGTGACGGGAGATCGCGCCCTGTGCGGCAGGGGCGACCTGCCCCAACCCGTCGGCAGCGAAGCGACCCGAAAGAAACACGACCCAGGCACTGCCGGCCCCCACCAGAGTGGCGACGGTCGCAGCATGGTCCAGCCAGCGATGACGCCGAAGCAGCAGAGACGCCAGATCCAGCGCCGGAGCGAGCATCAACAGCACGATCGGGAAGTGCACGAGTGCGGGATGCAGGTTGGGAAGCGATGTGAAGGAGACGAGTTGATCCATTAGGGGCCCTCGCAAGCGAGGGGGGGGCCGTCCACTGCGCAGACGACCCCCCGGCAGAAACTCAATTCGAGACGATCTCGCCACAGTGCGGCATCTGCTGACCGCCGTAGGGGTTGCCGATCTCGCCCTTGGGCTGGAGCCAAGACCGTTTGACCATCGAGCAATACGCCACGACGGGACGATCCCCGCTGACGGCTTCGCGATAACGCACCAGCGGCTTCGACAGCTCACCAAACGCGACCCTGGCCTCACCGAGATCTGTCGCGAGTACGAGCTGCGCGGCGCGCTTACGCAACTCTGGAAGCAGGGTCTTGACCGGCCCCGCCGCGTCGGCCTTCACGCCGGCGTCCGCAGCGTCGAAGGCGCTGACCAGGCGCCCCACGCGCCTTTCGATTGCCTTCGCGTGCTGGGCGACGCCCTTCACCGAATCGTTGAGCAGGGAGAGACGAATCTGCTCGTAGTGCCCGAGGATCTCATCGAACGCCGACGGAGCCACCACATGCTTCGCGTGATCGTGGGCCCCGTGCTTGTGGGCACTGTGGTCGTGTCCCTGGGCCCAGACGGCCGGCACGAAGGTCAGAAGCAACATGGCAAAGAGAATCATTCCGGTCTTTTTCATAGCTCAACTCCTCTTGCGGAGAGCTCTCCGCAGCTCGTGTTCTGTTTAGGATTCTGTCTTGAGGACGGCGCTCACCCGGCCAAGGCCGATGGCCCGCCAGATGAAGAAGATCGCGGGATAGACCAGCAGTTCACCAATAAACGACGTCACTACGCCACCGATCATCGGCGCCGCGATGCGACGCATGACATCCGCACCGCTCCCCACGGCCCAGAGGATCGGGACCAGCGAGAGAAGGGTCGCCATGACGGTCATCATCTTCGGGCGGATTCGCTGCACGGCGCCATGGTCCACGGCGGCCACCAGGTCCTCCCGCGTGAGCATCTGCCCCTTGTTCTTCCACCGCTCGTAGGCGATGTCGAGATAGAGCAACATGACGACACCGGTTTCCGCATCGAGGCCGGCGAGCGCGATCATCCCGACCCAGACGGCAATCGACCAGTTGTAGCCCAGCAGGAAGAGTAGCCACACCGCGCCCACCACGGAGAACGGCACCGCGAGAAAGACGATTCCGGTCTTGATCAGTGACTTCGTATTGACGTAGAGAATGATGAAGATCAACAGCAGGGTGATCGGCAGAATGACGATGAGGCGCTTCCTCGCGCGCTCCATGTATTCGAACTGACCCGACCAGAAGACCGTGTAACCATCCGGCAGATCCACATCCCGCGCCACGACCTCCTGCGCCTTGGCGACCCAGCGCCCCACATCGATCCCGCGCAGGTCGACATAGACCCAGGCATTGGGCCGCGCATTCTCGGACTTGATACCGGGTGGGCCCTGGCGCATCGTCAAGCTGGCCACCTGGGAGATCGGAATCTGTCCACCTCCCGGAGTCGCCACGAGGATCTCCCGCAGGCTCTGCAGGTCGTTGCGCAGTTCCCGCGGGTAGCGCACGTTGATCGGGTAGCGCTCGAGCCCCTCCACGGTCGACGCCACGCTCATACCCCCGACCGCAGACATGATCACATCCTGCACATCCCCAACCGTCAGGCCGAAGCGCGCCGCCGCGTTGCGGTCGATATCGAAGTCGATGTAGCTCCCTCCCATCACCCGCTCCGCATAGGCGGAGAGCGTTCCGGGAAGATCCTTCACGGCCGCTTCGACCTCTTTGCCGACCTCCTCCAGGGTCTGGAGATCCGGCCCCGCGATCTTGATCCCGACCGGAGTCTTGATCCCTGTCGAGAGCATGTCGATCCGGGTCTTGATCGGCATCGTCCAGGCGTTGGTCAGCCCGGGGAACTGGATCGAGCGATCGAGCTCCTCGATGAGCTTCTCCTTGGTCATCCCCGGCCTCCACTCATCGGGGTCCTTGAGCCGGATCGTGGTCTCGATCATCGAGAGGGGCGCGGGATCCGTGGCGGTCTCCGCGCGACCCACCTTGCCGAGCACCGACTCGACCTCGGGGAAGGTGCGGATGATGCGGTCGGTCTGCTGGAGGATCTCCTTGGCCTTCGTGATCGACAGGCCGGGAAAGGTCGTCGGCATGTAGAGGATGTCGCCTTCCCACAGGGGAGGCATGAACTCCGAGCCCATCCGCTGGATCGGGTACCAGACGGACCCCACCGCGAGAATGGCCAGCAGGACCACGAGGTAGCGGAACTTCAGCGCGAGATTCAGCGCCGGTGTGTAGAGGAAACGGAGAATGCGCGAGATCGGGTGCCGGTCCTCACTATGGATCTTGCCGCGCACGAACCAGAACATCAGAACCGGAATCACGGTGATCGCCACGATGGAAGACATGCCCATTGCGTAGGTCTTGGTGAAAGCCAGTGGCTTGAAGAGCCGCCCCTCCTGGGCCTGCAGCGTGAAGACCGGCAGGAAGGAGACCGTGATCACGAGCAGGCTGAAGAAGAGCGTGGGCCCGACCTCCTGGGCCGAACGCAGGATGATCTCGAAGTGCGAGCGTTTCCCCTTCCACTCCTCGTAATGCTTGTGGGCGTTCTCCACCATGATGATCGAGGCATCCACCAGCACCCCGATCGAGATCGCGATACCTCCCAGCGACATGATGTTGGCGCCGAGTCCCTGGAGCCGCATCACGATGAAGGCGAGCAGCAGCGAGATGGGAATGGAGATGATCGCCACGAAGGCCGAGCGGATGTGGAAGAGGAAGAAGATGCAGACCAGGGCGACGATGATCGACTCTTCGAGCAGCGTCGTCGTCAAGGTCTTGAGAGAGTTGTGGATCAACCCGCTGCGATCGTAGCCGACCGAGATCTCGACGCCCTCGGGCAGACCCTGCTTGAGCTCGGCGAGACGCTCCTTGACCCGCTCGATCGTCGACAGCGTGTCCGCGCCGCTGCGGACGACGATCACGCCGCCGACCGTCTCTCCTTCTCCGTTCCAGTCGGCGAGTCCGCGCCGGATCTCGGGTCCGATCGTCACGTTGGCGACATCTCCGAGCAACACGGGTGTGCCCCCGGGCCCCAAAGCCACCGGGATGGTCTTGAGCTCACGAATCCCCTGGATGTACCCGAGGCCCCGCACCATGTACTCGCGTTCGGCGATCTCGACGAGTCGTCCACCCACGTCGTTGTTGGAGCGCTTGATCACCCCGATGATCTTCTGCAGCGAGATGTCGTATGCCCGCAACTTCACCGGATCGACCTCGACCTGGTACTGCCGGACGAAGCCCCCGATCGAGGCAACTTCCGAGACCCCCTCGACGGACATCAATCCGTACTTGAGATACCAGTCCTGCAGGCTGCGAAGCTCCGCCAGCGAATGATCCGGCGAGTTCAGCACGTACATGAAGGCCCAGCCCACTCCCGTTGCGTCGGGGCCCAGCTGCGGGGTCACCCCGGGTGGAAGCTGCGCCGACAAGCCGGAGAGATACTCGAGCACGCGTGAGCGCGCCCAGTAGAGATCGGTGCCATCCTCGAAGATCACGTAGACGAAGCTGTACCCGAAGAACGAGTAGCCCCGAACGACCTTCGCGAAGGGAACCGACAACATCTTCGAGGTGATCGGATAGGTCAGCTGATCCTCGATGACCTGCGGCGCCTGGCCCGCGTAGCCGGTATAGATGATGACCTGCACGTCGGAGAGGTCGGGAATTGCGTCGAGACGAATCGTGCTCAGGGACCAGAGGCCGGCGACGACCGCGAATACTACACCGACCACCACCATGAACTGGTTGCGCAGCGACCATTCGATGATTCTGTTCAGCATGACGGCCTCACGTCTTCTGGCGCTTGGCGGCGATCATCTTCTGGATCGCCTCCTGCAGGCTGGATTCGGAATCGATCAGGAACTGGGACGAGGTGACGATCTGCTCGTCGCCAGCGAGTCCATCGAGCACCTGGACCCAGCCGTCACCCTCCGCGCCGAGTTCGACCTCCCTCGGCTGGAAGCGGCCCTCGCCGAGCGCTACCACCACGACGTTGCGCGTCCCTGAGCGAATGACCGCCAGCGAGGGAACGGCGACCGCGTCGTTGGCCACGACGGGCTCGAAGATCACGGTGGCGTACATGCCCGCCCGCAGTGTCCCGTTGGGATTCGGCACTTCGAGGGTCAGGGAGATGGAGCGGGTCTTCGGGGAAATCGAAGGCTCGATGAACGCCACGCGCCCGCGAAACTCCTGACCCGGCAGGTATGTCAGGCTGATCGTCGCCTGGCGTCCCTCGTCGATCCAGGAGAGCTGGTTCTCGAACACCTCGACCTTCAGCCAGAGCGACGACAGGTCCGCGATATGCATCAGCTCCATACCGGGGCGGATCGCCATCCCTTCGAGGCCCGCCATGCGCTTCATCACGACGCCATCAGCCTGGGCGATGACCTTCAGCGTCCTGAAGACCGTCCGCGTGCGCTCGAGTTCTTCGATCTGGGCTGCGGAGACATCCCACAGAGTCAGGCGCCGGCGCACCGCGTCCACCAGATCCCGCGCGCGCGCCGCCGCATCGGCAGAACTGCCCGCCATGCGCTGCGCGTAGTCAAGGGTCGAGAGCAGCTCCTCCTCGGTCTGCACGAGCTCGGGGGAGTAGATCTCGAAGAGGGTATCCCCCTTGTGCACCGGCTGGCCGATGTAGTTGGCGTAGACCTGCTCCACATAGCCCTGGTACTTCGTCGTCACCGAGACCATGCGCTGCTGGTCGTAGTCAAGGTAGCCCACCGTGCGGATGGTCCGCGAAAGATCCCGGCGCTGCACGGGCTCCACGACGACGTTCATGTTCTGCTGCACGGAGGGATCGATGCGGACCACGGTCCCGCTCGAAAACGCCTGCGAAGCCTGCTCCTCGTAGACCGGGACATAGTCCATTCCCATCTCGTCCTTGGCCGGAACGGGAGACGTGACCGTGGGGTTCATCGGGTTGCGGTAGAAGAGGATCTTCCGCCCGCCGGATCCACCGCCGCTCGGGGAGCCGCCTGCTGCCGACTCTCCGCTCTCGCGCAGGGGGACCAGGGCCATCCCGCAGATCGGGCAGTCCCCGGCAGCATCCTCGACGACCTGCGGGTGCATCCCGCAGGTCCAGTGTGCTTCTTCTGGGTCGTGGGCGATCGCCT
>JANTFM010000278.1 GCA_024763475.1 Acidobacteriota bacterium
GACGCCCCGACAGCCTCGCGATGTTTGTCGTGACGACCGGCTCGGGCGTGCGCGCACAGGCCGCGCGTCTCAAGGACTCCGGCGAGTTTCTCGCGTCTCACGTCCTGCAGGCACTCGCACTCGAGATGGCGGAAGCCACGGCTGAGGTGCTCCACTGCGAGATCCGCAGGCTCTGGGGTCTCCCGGATTCCCCCGATCTCACCCTTGAAGAGATATTCCGCGCCCGCTACCGCGGACTGCGGGTCTCCTTCGGCTACCCCGCCTGCCCCGATCTCGAGCAGCAAGCGGTCCTCTTCGACCTGCTCGACCCGGAGAAGATCGGCGTTCAGCTCACCGACGGCTTCATGATGGACCCGGAAGCCTCCGTGTCGGCGCTCGTATTTCATCACCCTGAAGCGAAGTATTTTTCGGCAAAATAGCTGGGAGGCATGCCTCGTCCGGGCTAAAGAGGCTTGCCACAGTTGTCGATGCGGCTTGAGCTCCTATCCGTTACTTCCTCGCCCACTCCAGCGCGAGGATCAAGGTCGCTCCCGGCGCTGCGGGATCTCCTTCGTTGGCGGTCACCCGGTAGCTACGATCGAGAGCGTTCTGCAGACCGACGCGCACTCTCAGCGTGTCCCGCAGCCCAACAACAGCGGAGAGATTCAACACGCCGAAACCGGGGATTTCTTCCTCGCCGGATCCCGCGCGCGGGTCATGGCGAGCCGCGACGAACTCCGCACGCAGCATGCCCCCGCGGGACAGGTGGCGCTGAAGCGCGCAACTGAGCCCATCCGCCGGAATGCCCGCAAGCCACTCCCCGTCGCGCCCCGTTCCACGTACATGGTGGATTCCCGCGTAGAGCGACCACGAGCGGGGGAGCCGCCATGTCGCTCCCGCCTCCACCCCCTCGATGGTTGCCTCTCCGGCATTGATGAAGCGGTATCGGTCCTCTTCGAGAAACTCACGCACCAGGACATCGTCGATCCGGTAGTGGAATGCGGTCGCGGAGACCCGCAACCCGGCAAGCTCAAGGTGCCAGCCGAGATCGAAGTGGAGCGCACTCTCGGCCTGGAGACCGGGAGAGGCTTCCTTGAATCCCTTTCCCGTGATGCCCCCCAGGTAACGATCCGTGATCGAGGGCAGGCGGTAGCTTCGCGCGAGCTGCAAGGTGAAGCTCCCGGCCCTGCCCGCCCGGGCCATGGCAGACGCGCTGGCTGCCCACGCGTTGTCCGAGTCCTCGTAGAAGGTCTCGCCCGAGTGCGCTTCCGACCAGCTGGGCTCAAGGCGTCCACCCGCGGAAAGCTCGAGCCACTTCAGCAATTCCCGTCGCACGCTACCGAACACGGCGGCGCTGTAAGCTTGGCCATCCCTGACGGGCGTGCCGCCAGCGGGAGGGCTCGCGCCGGGAGCGCCCCGGAGCTCCAGGCTGGCGTCCACACCGTAGCGGCCCCGGATCTCCGAACCCGCAGTCCAGAAGACACCCTTCCGCTCTCCGCGCCAGAGAATGCGAGCGCCCAGTTCGTTCTGGTCGGTACGGGTTCCTCGCGTCGGCGACGGCAGCTCCCGGAGCTGGAGAATCTGGCGACTCCCCGTCCCCCACCAAGCAACCAGGGAGCGCTCCACATCGCCCGGCCGATCGATCTGCAGAACCGCGCGCACCTGCTCATCGTGGGGCACGAGAGTCTGTTTTGTGCTCGACGCAAGGCGCGGCCGATAGGCGTCGCTCAAGCGATCCGTACGGACACCCGCGCGCAGAAGCGATCCGTCGGCAACCCAGCTCTTTCCAACGAAGGCGGAGTCCTGACGGTAGCCTCCCTTCAGCCGGGCGCCGCCGGCACTCTCGGGATCGGAGGCGTCCCGGTGCCCGAGTGCGAAGGACCAGCCCGCTTGCCGGTGTGCCGCGGAGAGCGACCAGGACGGCGCCCCGCCGCCGCGCCCCTCCATCGTGAGCTCGGTCTCGGGACCGGCTGCAAAGGAAGCCCACGGACTCTTGACAAGCAGCACGCCTCCCATCGCTCCGGACCCGTAGACGAGGGCGCTGGGACCCCTCGCGACCTCTACCCCTGCGAGCGTCGCGGCATGCATCCCTCCGCCCGAGACGCCGGCTCTCCGCTCCGTGCCGACGGCAGCGCCATCGAGCAGGAAGAGCGTCCGGTTGTCGCCGAGCCCGCGGAACACGGGAACGCGATCGGGGTCGGGACTTGCGGGTTCCGCACCGGGCAAGCTCGCGAGAGCCTGTTGCAGGGAGGTATCGCCCCTTCGCTTCAGCTCCTCCGCGCTGAGGCTCCAGACCTGGGCGGCGGGCGAAGCCATCAGCTCTCCCGCAACGGGGGCCGTGGTGAGCACCTCCTCGTAGAAGCGCGGATCCAGCGTCACGACGATCTCGTTCCCAAGCTCCTGGGCGGGCACGTCAACGACGAGATCCTTGCCATCCTGGAGTTCGACGAGCAGGGTCACGGGAAGCCGGGAACTCGGCAGGCGGAAGCGGCCATCCGCGCTGCTGACGACACCTCCGGACTCACCCACGATGGTGATTCGCGCGCCTCCATGGGGTCGTCCGTTGGGATCGACGAGACGCCCGGGCCACGCCAACACCGTGCCAAACCCAGCCAACAGCACGAGAGTCAGCGGGAACAACCTGCGCGGGTGCGGAAATGGGAACAAGAAGGACCTCATGGCTCGCCAGAAGCAAAGAACAGGGGCCCCGTTAGAGTGACCCCTGCCCGGTTCCTGCGCCAGCCACGCGCGCCACGATCTACTGCAAGTGGATGCCCTTCCGGGCGGCCTGCTCCCGGAGGATGCGCGCGATCTCAAGATCGAAGGGGCTCCCGCCGCCTTCGGCCGCAAGACGCCGCGCCTCCCGGGCGATGTAGTCCTTGCGCTGCGCGAGAAGCTGATCGATCCGCGACTGAATGGCCTTTCGCTCGGCCGTCTTCTTCTCGATGTAGCCCTGTCGATCCTTCTCGCTCATGCGCTTCATCTCGTCAGGCAGCTCGCTCTCGTCAATCTCTCCTAGCAGGGTCTTGCCTTCTGCGATGTCTTCGAGCAGATCGCCTCCCCCCTGAACGACCTTCCCCGTCGCCTTGTTATATGCAAGCCGGTCAGCGGACGCCGCCATCGGCGCCGCCTCGGCGAGGACCTGCTTCGCCATGACACGTCGCCGGCTGCTGGAACTTCCATAGGCCACGAGGGTCCCGCCGATCTCCCGATTCAGCTGCGCGAGTTCCTCGTCCATCGGCGTCTCGATGACGTGCATGTCCCCGTCCTGTCCGATGGAGACAAAACGCCCTTCGGCCAAGCGTGCGATCTCCCGCCAGATCGGGGTCGTGCTGCGGTTGCTCCCACACTGCACCGTGTTGATCACCAGGTCCTGCCGGACAGCTCGTTCGCAGCTGCGCGCATACTTGACATCATCCTGGTAGTCCATGTGCGGAGGGCAGTCCCCGACCAGGAAAACGATCTTCAGCACGGAGCGATCCTGGCTCCAGCTCATCGTCCCGACCGCCTCATCCAAGGCCTGGTTGACCGACTCCGGCGTATCCCCACCGCCGGAGGCCTGGAAGCTCTGGAGCTTGGCGTACACCGTGTCGATATCATCGCTGAGGTCGAAGACCCGTGTCACGTAGTCGTCGCCTCGGTCCCGGTAGCCAACCAACCCGATTCGCAGCTCTGGAGTCGGCTTGGCGGAAACCATCTGGTTGGCAATGGACCAAATCTTCGCCTTCGCGCCCGCGATCAGGCCGCTCATCGATCCCGTCGTATCCAGTACGAAGCAGACCTCGATGCGACCGGCGCCCGCGGAGCCAGGCTGGGTGGCGCGGTCAGGGGCAGTCGCGCGATCCGGCACGGTGGCGCGCTCAGGCACAGTAGCGTGCTCAGGCACAGTAGCGCGAGCCGGCACGGTGGCGCGCTCAGGCGCAGTAGCGCGAACCGCCACGGTGGCGCGGGCTGGCGCCGAGACGATCAAGGCGACGCTGGCGAGAGCGAGGAGGAGGGGCAGTCTGAGGAAACGCGTCTTCATCTGGGTGCATGTCATGGGGCTTCCTTTCCGGGAGTTCATTTCACGATCTCGTAGACCCTGCCGCCAAGAACGATCTGGAGCTGGCTCCCCACGGAGAACCAGGCGTGGGCGTGTGGGAACTCGCGCAGCAGCTCGAAGTACTCGTTCGAAGCGACCCGCAAGCGCACACGTTCCGCCTTGGCATGCTCGGCGACCAACGCGTCGATCCACTGCTCGCCGTTGCGGTAGAAGCTGCGACCCGCCACGTAGCGCACAGCCTGCGAGCTTAGCGCGCGCTCCGCCTGGACACCCTCCTTCGAGCGCGTCGTCTGCCCGCGCCAGGCCATCGCGCTGGCATCGGCAGCCGCAGAGGGCAGGACGGCCGACTGCAACTTCTTCATCGCCATCGACCCTCCGACCGCCGCGTCTCCGCTCTTGGCCTCGTTGGCCTCGCGATACATACGCGCGGCTTCGTGTCGCAACGCGTCATCCCGATCGATCTGCTGCAGTGTGCGGGAGACCTGGGGCACGCCGCTCGCGGCCTCGTCTTCGACGATCAGGTAGGCGGTGTAGGGCGTGACGATGCCGTAGCGCCGGGCGAGCCGTGTCACCTCGCCCCGAAGCTCGTCGTTTTCCCCGTTGAGGCGGATCTGATCGAGCAGGTAACCCACCCGCCTCGTGGCCCAGAGCTTCCCGATGAAGTCATTCTCTGCGCTCCCGTCGAAACGCGTCTCGTAGGTGAAGACGCGTCCACGCCCATTCACCTGGCCGCGCAGGCGGACCACGGCCTCACCCTTACCCTTGAAACGGCCGAGCAGGAGCAACTGCTCGCCCCGGAAGAGATCGGGCAGGTCCCGCGGATGCAGCAGGGAGACTCGGGGGCCGCCCGAGACCTCGATCCGGGGATTCGCGAGCACCGGGTAGGAGATCTTCTCGTAGAAGGACGACACCTTGACCTCGATGTCCTCCTGCGGGAGCACGTACTGGCTCGCCGCTCGCGTATCGCGTGCGATCTTGTCGAGCAGGTGCGTGTTGACATCACTGCCGAGCCCGAAGCAAAACATGCGGACCAGGCGCGTCCCACGCTTCTTGATCACGCGACGCAGGATGCTCTCCTCGTCGGTGGTCCCGATCGTGGGGCGCCCATCGGTGAGGAAGACGACCATCAGCGGGCGCTGTTCCTGGCTTCCAGAAACCGACAGGGCTGCGCCCAGCGCCTCATCAATCGCCGTCCCGCCCGCGGCCTTGAGCCCCTGGACGAAAGTCCGTGCGTCCTGTCGGCTCTGCTCGCTGACCGGTTCCAGCCGGCCAAAGAGCGGCTCGGCTTCGGTCGAGAAGCGGATGATCTCGAAACGATCGCCCTCGTTGAGACTGGTGACGCAGAACTCCAGCGCGCGGCGCGCCTGCGCGATCTTGTCGTCAGCAGCCATGGAGCCCGAGCTATCGAGAACGAAGACAACGTC
>JANTFM010000279.1 GCA_024763475.1 Acidobacteriota bacterium
GAGGAAGGATGGGGGCGGCCCCGCGGGCACGGGGTCCGGATTCTGGGCCCGCGCGCGGGCTCGCGAGAGAATTTCTTCCTGAGAGACCTTCTCGAGAACGTGAACCCGTTCGAGCGCATAGAGCATCCGGCAAATCTCGAAGTCGGGCTCAGGGCGCTTTTCGAGAATCTCCGCGAGAGTCAGCTCCGCCCGAAGGGAAGAGACAAGCTCCCAGATTTCCGGGCGCAGGCGCATCCGGTCCAAGCGGTCCAGATACTCAGGCCGGAGGCGAAACAAAGCATCGAGCCCGCCAAGGCCATTCCAGACCTTCTCGGTATTCTCAAGACCCTCGAGCGCCTCCATGACGACGTCTTCAGCCGACCATCCGAGGGTGACGGATTCCTTCGTGGGGAGCCCCTCCTCGACCTGGTACTCGCCCTCCTCCCAAAGCACGAGCCGCTGGGCGACATCAAGCACCTGCTCGCGGACGAAACGTTCGACCTCCTCGTCGCCTAGGGCACCGAGTTCGGCGAGCAAGGTTCCCACGCGCTTTCCTGAGATCAGCTGCCGCAACGCGATCTCGTGATCCTGGTCGGAGATGATACCGCGCCGCAGGAGATGAACGACGAGACTCTGTTCCGGATCGTTGGTCGTCGCGAACTCGATGCGGCCATCCCGGAAGAAGACAGCACCCTCCTCTCCACCGTGGAACAACCGCAAGACACCGCTCAGGCCGAGCGAGCCATAGCGCAGGAAGAGATCCGCCGCGCCCCCCCGGTCCAGAAAACCCTCGCCGGGCCCTTGGAAGGCCTCCGACACCAAGGTGGGATCGAGGCGTTCCGTCAAGCCCAGAATCGAGAGCGCCCACAGGGCGCGGTAGACATCGTAGGACGGGGCGTAGACCTCTCGGCAGAGCAGATCCACGCGGGCCGCATGTTCGAGTTGCTCGAGGATTGCGCGCTCGGTCAACCCGAGCGCGAGCGAGGTGTCACTTCCACGTTTCGTCACGCGATAGACCGCCCGCGGGCCTCCCGTGGCCCGCCGGATCCACCGCCAGTCCCGGACACGCCGCACACCCGCCAGGATCAACTCCTCCATCGGGAGGTCGAGTGTGACGGACTCGTCCTGGGCCAGGCAGGCCCGTGACACGCGCCAGGATCCGGCGCGCCATGGAAACACGGACAATGCGATTTCGCGCACCTGGTCGAGCACCGCCCGGACGACCTCGTCCCGGCTCATCGCTTGCCGCTCGATGAGGACCTGGCCGAGCCGACGGCCGCGAATGACCTGACCTCCTGCATCCAACAGGACGGAAAGGCTCACCTGCCCCCGCCTGAGGAGGAAGGGGCCAAGACGATCCTCCTGCGAGGAAGACGCGGCAAAAACCACTCGCCCGTCCCGCAGGAAGATGACCTTGCGAACATCCTTCTGCTCGAGAATCAGCGAACCGGTATGGCGCGCCTCGGCAAGACTCCAGAGAAGATCCGGAACGGAACTCCCTTCGAAGCGGCCTTCCTGGGGGGCGCTCATTCCGTGACTATCGACTGTTGAAGCCGTCATCCCTATCTCTTTCAGTGTTTTGCTCACAAAGCGGAATCTGGGTCATCCGCTTCTGGTGTGCCACCCTTGACGATAAATATGCGCGGAAACACTAGTCTCCAGCCACAAGGTTATCCCGAATCGACCGAATTTCATCCAACGTGATCGCAGCGGTTCCAATCCGTCCAACCGCCAACGAAGCCGCACCGTTTGCGACCCTCGCTGCCTCGTCGAGGCTCCAGCCCGCAGCCAGCGCAACACCCATCACGGCCGCCACGGTATCTCCGGCGCCCGTCACGTCGTACACCTCCCGAGAATGAGCGCGAATGAAGGCCGGCTCGGCCCCCCGCGGAGCCAGGAGCATGCCGTCCTCGCCCCGCGTGACCAGGACGGCATCGACGTCGATCCGCTCGAGAATCTCCTGCGCGGCTTGACGGACATCCTCACTCCCGCGAATCTCTCGAGCCGTCGCCTGGGCAGCCTCCGCCTGATTCGGCGTCACGACAGTCGCAGGCTGAAACAGGTCAAAATGGCGAATCTTGGGATCGACAATGGAGGGAATGCCCCGCTTGCGGGCCGCTTGGAGCATCGGTTCCACCGTTGCGTGGCCCAATGTCCCCTTCGCATAGTCCGAAAGGATCAGGGCGTCGGCGCCCTCGAGGAGGGCGAGGCCGCGAGACACCAGGCTCTCGGCCAGCGGCGCAGAGCAAGAGCTGTCATTCTCCCGATCGAGGCGGATCATCTGCTGGTGACGAGCGAGAATCCTCGTCTTTTCAGGAGTCGGGCGACCGGCATCGACGATCAAGCCTTCCGTGGAAACCCCAAGGCTACCAAGGAGTTCCGCGATCTCCTCTCCCACCCGATCGTCTCCGACGAGCGAGACGAGCGAGGCGCGAGCACCGAGTGCGATGACGTTGGCGACGACGTTCGCTGCGCCGCCGGGACGGACTTCCTCACCGGCCAGACGCACCACGGGAACGGGAGCTTCCGGGCTGATTCGCCCGACGGATCCGTAGACGTAGCGGTCGAGGATCACGTCCCCGAAAACCACGACCCGGCTCTTGGGCCAGCGGGAGAGCGAGTTCATCGGTCCTTCTCCTCGTTCACAATGGTGAATCCTAGCAGAATTCTCCCGGGCTTCCGCTGGAAGCCGCGGAAGGTGGCCCGGTGAGAGAGGCTGGGGAATAATCGAACCGGACGCCCCAACACTCTCCCACTGAGGTCGAGCCGAAACGAATGAGCCCCACGTCGCAACCCACCGCAACGGAGGCCCCCGAGCGCATCCTGGTGGTTCGCCTGGGGGCTGTGGGCGATGTCGTCAGGACCCTCCCGGCCGTCGGCCTGCTGCGACAGACGTGGCCGCAGGCATCCATCGCGTGGGCCGTCGAGGAAGGCGCAGCACCGCTGCTCGCGGGCCACCCGGATATCGATCGGCTGCTGCTCCTCGAACGGCGGGCGATCACCCGGGCGATGCGCTCCGCCTCACTCCGCTCGTTCTCGCTGCTGCGCTCCTTCGTTTCGAGCATGAAAGACTTCTCTCCTCAGCTCAGCCTGGACTTCCAGTCCTCCTTCAAGTCCGGCGTCGTGGCATGGCTCTCGGGGGCCAAGCGCCGGGTCGGCTTTGATCGCAGCTGCGACCGGGAGCACAGCCATCTCTTCGCCAACTGCCAGCTGCGCTTGAGGAATCCCCGCGTCCATCGCGTTCTTCGGGCTGCCGAACTCGCGCGCGCGGCAGGGGCCGCCGATGGTGACCTGGTCGCCAAGCTCGCGCTGCGAAAAGAAGAACTCCACGAGGGCCGCCGGCATCTCAGGCAACTCTCCCCCGAGCGAACTCCCGTCCTGCTCGCCCCCTTCTCCAGCAAGCGCCAGGCGTGGAAGCGCTATCCACTGGATCGCTGGGGCGCGATCGCCCTTGGCCTCGCGAAACGTGGTTACGGCGTCGTCGTTCTCGGCGGACCCGGCGAACGCGAGGAGGCCCAGGCGCTCTGCGCGGAAGGGGGAGCCCATGTGCGCGAGTGCTGCGACCTCGATCTGAGGCAACTCGGCGCGCTCATCTCGGCGGCGCCACTCCTCGTCGGGGGTGATACGGGGCCAATGCACCTCGCCTGGGCGGGCGGCGCCCGCGTCGTGGCGATCTACGGCCCGACGGACCCGGTACTCAACGCCCCCTTCGGCGAAGGTCATGCGCTTCTCGCGCCGCAGCACCCGACCCGCCGAGAAGACGACGATCGTTTCCCCGGCATCACCCCGAAACTCGTCCTTTCCCATGTATCAAGAATCATGCGGGAGATCGAATCGTGACCAAGACCCTGTCTTTCATCCTCTGCGCCCTCGTCTTCTCCCTCTCGGCCGTGTTGGCCAGCGAGCCCCCTGCCGATGAAATCGCCCGCCTGAACGCTTTGCTGGAACAAGGAGACTGCAGCGCGGTGCTCGAGGCGACACCCGAAGCGATCAAGAAGCAACCGAAGAATCCCGACCTCCTCGTGATCGAGGGCAACTGCCTACTCGTCGAAGGCAGGACAAGGACTCAGGTTTTTGACAGGAAACGCTTCGAAGAACTGAGGCTTTCCCTGGGATTGGACAGCCTCCCGCCGCGATTCGCGAACGGCCTGCATCATGTCGAAACGCGCTATGACAAGAAGCTCAGCGCCCGTGGCCTCGACCGCTTCCGCCAGGCCATCAAGCTTGCCCCGGAACGAAAGGACATCCTGGTCGGCAGCTTCGCGGCCTTCGTGAATGCGGGTCGGCTGAAGGAGGCACTGGCTCTGGTCGTGGCCCACAAGAGCGCGCTGGGCCAGCGCGAGATTCAGGACCTCTCGCGCGTCGCGACAGACCTGATGAATACCGGTCAGGTGGAAGATGCCAGGACCCTCGCCGAGGAGCTCGCCGCGGCCTTCCCGAGCGATCCCTCGCCACACGCCGCCAGCGGGCTGATTTCACTCGAGGCCCTGCTGGCCAAGCCGGCAATCGCCAATTTCTCCCAGGCCCTCGAACTGGGCAGTCCCAGCAAGCGGGTCAATGACGAACTCGCTCGTCTCCTGCTCTACGCACGAGACTACGAAGACGCCGTCACGGTGCTGGTTCCGATCGCACAAAGTGACATTGCTGCAATGACCTGGCTCGCCGTCGCCCGGGAGAACCTCTCCGTCGAGTCGTCCCGGCCGATCTGGGCCGAGGTCGTCACGCGTGCCAAGACCCTGAAGACCCCTCCCAAGGGACTCGACGCGGTCATCAAGCATCATCACCGCATCCTGAGCAGCACAACCCCTCCGACAGCCGAGATGCGTCTTCGCGCAGCGGAGATGTTCCAGAGCGAAGGCCTCCTCTTCGCCGCAGTCGCCGAGGCGGACGCCGCGCTGCGGATCGATGCGAAGAACAGGGAGGCCTGGCTCTTCCTCACGCGCTTCTATCGCAACCAGGGTCTGCTCGATCTCGCCCTCGACGGACTGGATGCGCTCCACTCTATCGCCCCTGATGATGCGGGACTTTCGCTACAGCGAGCCCAGGTACTCCTGGGCTTGCGGCACTATGAGGACGCGGCGAAGGCCGCGGCCGATGCCAGCGCCGCGGGAATCGACGGAAGTTTCGAGCAGGGAATTGCTGCCCTCGGACTGGACCAGGAGGAGCAGGCGGCGGCCTTCTTCCGGAAAACGGTCGAGCGAGGAGGTCCGAACGCGGATCGCGCCCAGTCCAGGCTCTAGCGCGAAAGGCGAATGTCAACACAGGAGCCGCTGACGCGCATGATGTCACGTCATCGACCCGCCTCGCCATGAACGCCAAGGGCTCCTCGAAGGGGACAACGACGTTTCGGCACTAGATCATCGCAGGGCTTTCCTGATCCAGGCGGTAGGTCTTGATTTTGCGGTAAAGCGTGCGCACCGAGATCCCAAGAATGTCCGCGGCTCGCCCGCGGTGCCAGTGGGTA
>JANTFM010000280.1 GCA_024763475.1 Acidobacteriota bacterium
ATCCAGCAACTCCAAGCCGTTCCGATGGGGCTACGACCTGGTCACCATCGACGCATGGCAGAGTCACGGACAAGACCAGAACTCCACCTTCAAATAGACAACCCCTGCACCGTGCTTCTGGATGAAGCGGCAGTCGTAAGTTTGGAGCCATGGGGACGGATCTCGTTCACGGCCGAGCACCTCGGGTCTCAGAGTCGTGCGACCGGGTTGTCCGATCGGGCAGCGTTCCACCGCCGAGGAAGTTCGTTGCTTGCTCTCCTATCGGTACCAAGACCATGGCAGCGGTTCGCCCAGCAGCAACTCCAGGCGAGCGCTTTCCCCGCTGTAGAGGGCCTGAAGTCGTTCCCGAAGCTCGCCCGGCAGTTCGGGTTTGAGTGCGGGATCACCAAGGACCTTGGTCCTGAGGAATCGACGGACTCTCCAGGGGAGCAGGGTCACTCCCACGGCGCGGACTCGAGGGTTGCGAAGGGCGAGACGACCCACGGCATTTCGCGGCTCGACATACTGCTTGTCCCGGGTGTTCGTATCGAGCGGGAGAACCTCTATGTCCAGGAACTCTTGGATTCGCCGCGCTACGACATCCGGGGATGAGGCGATGTGCTCGAGAAATGTGACGAAGACGTGTTCCCTTCCAAAGACCGAGAAGAGACGCTCGATTTGCTCGACATACCGGCCGACACCGAAGAGATCCTCGAGAGCGTTGTGAGATTCCCCCCGGAGATTGATGTCGAGGATTTCGTCCGGTGGGAGGCCGGTTGGCAGATAGATCTCATTCATCAGGTAGTGCGACCAGAAGCGCTCGACGGGGTCTCGCAGGCTGACGAGGATACGACTCGTGGGGTACCTGTGCCGGATAGCTTCGGGAACATCCGGGTAGTACATGTAGCAGGGGGATGCTTCGCCTACGATGTCTGTGCTCGCATCGGCGAAGATATGCTCGTACTCCAAGGATGACCGTATCGCGTGAAGGCCTCTGTCTGGACAGCTGCAGAAGTGGTGCAGTTCTTTGCGTGCCGGCAAAAACACCTGGGGGTGCTGTAACAGCCACCGATGGAGCGTCGAGGTCCCGCCCTTCGTGGTTCCAACCAGAAAGAAGTTCGGCTTACCCATGGTTCTCGGCTCCTTGCCGGTGCGTGGCGACAGCCGGGTTTGCGGGCACTGGAAGCTCCGGTAGGTCGATCCGGCCGGCTCGTCTCGACGTGTCTGCCAGTGCCACGATGCTCGCGAGGAGCAGGAAGTCGGGTTTGAGCCAGGCACCAAATCCTAGGTCTACGAATGTGTGAAGGATGAGAGGGACGATCAAGATGGCGACAGGAGTATCGACCCTCTTGATGAGACTGCGCCCCGCCCACCATGCTCCGTAGGCGACGGCGCTCAAGAGGGGAATGATCCCAAGTAGGCCGACGCCGATCAAAGCCTCGAGATAACCGCTATGAAGGTTAGACCTCGTGCCTTCACCGATACTTGACAGAGCGACGAACCGTCCTCCGGCGCCGAATCCGAAACCAGTCCAAAGGTGCTCCGACACCAAGGACAAAGCCGCACTCCAGAATCGGAGACGCCCCGTGAGGAGGAAGAGAGATTGTTCAGACTGGTTTCTCTGTAGCACGGTGAGGAGGGCTTCCCAGTTCAGGACCACGAGTGTCACGACGGCTGGACCCAAGAGCAAGAAGAACAGCCTCCGTCTGTGAATGAGGAGCAGGAGTGCGACAGCGACTACCCACATTGCTACTCCTTGACGTCCTGAGGCGAGAACAGTACCGGCGGTTCCAACGATGAAGAGTGCCATCCACACGAGCTTGGACTTCGTGTCCTTGGAGCCGAAGTAGCTGGCGAGAGCATATGCGGCAACGACGCTCCCTGCTGCTGACAGACTGTTTGAGGATGCCCACGGACTCGACATCGTGGCCCTAAAGAGAAATCCGGGGCGGTAGTCGATGTAGGAAAAGGTTGAAGGCAGAATGAAGAAGCCGGCGACTGCAGCGCTGACAAGTGATGCCTCCAGACCGATGATAAATCTCACCGCCTGTCGGATGATCGAGATGTTGCTGTCCGAAAGAGCAAGGGACGTGATGATCATCAGGCCGACGGCAAGCTCGATCGCCTTTGGGCCGGTAACGATCGGGGCGACCGAGTACAGAGTCGAGAGACCGGCGATGACGACATAGAGCCAAAGGAGTGTCAATCCTGGCGCGCTTCTCAGCCGTGTTGTGCGGAACCTTCGGACGGCGGCTGGTGCGACTACGAGAGCCCCAAGGCCAACCAACCCTGCTCGGACGACACGTTCCAGCACCACGGGGTCGGCGAGAACCTGTTGTGTGGTGGTTCTTGCTGCGATCGTGAACGACCCGAGCAAGGCCAGGACAATGGCGATTCGCTCAGCGCCCCACCCGGACCGGCGCAGGTTCCGGATGGCGAAGTCGTTTCGCCGGCCGATGATGAGCGCGACGGTCCAAATACCCAATGTCCAGACGAGCGCTCGCATGGGCTCCTCATCTCCAGGTGGTGGGCAGCAATCGTAGCGTCGGATCGGACAGACCTGTGTGGCGACTGGCCAAAACGTTCGCATTGCAGCGGGCCTTTGTCGGATCGCTATCGGCCGAGTGAATGCGGAGGGCCGGGTAGTCTGTCGATATCTTGGGTGGGACTCTCGAACAAACGAAGCACCTGTATGTCCGAATGGTAGTTGCCCTGTTGGTGCTGGTCATGGTGAGCAGCAGTTGCATCCGCCAGTCGGACGATGAGGATGTGTTCGCTCAACTCCCTGTTGTTACCACCACCGCTTGGGTGGCTCCGAGCGAAGTGTCGGAGATTGGCCCGCCGCCGAGTTCGACGGTGGTGGAGGTCACTGTGGAAGATGACATCGAATCGCTCATGATGGAGTCGCCGCCTGGAACCACGTTCGAGTTCGGACCCGGCGTGTATCGGGAGTTCGCTGTAAGGCCGCGAACCGGTGACGTGTTCTTGGGTGACGAGGGTGCAGTCCTGAGTGGATCCCGCTTGCTGTCGGGATTCATCAAAGTGGGGGAACTCTGGGCAGTCGGAGGCCTCGACGCCGAAGGTGAGCGGCGAGGCACCTGCGTCGACCACCGCCCTATGTGCTCGTTTCCCGAAGACCTCTACATGGATGGTGAGCGTCTTCGGCAGGTCGAATCACTTGGGGACGTAAGGCCAGGGAAATGGTTCTTCGACTACGAATCCGACATCGTCTACGTCGGCGACGACCCATCGGTGCATTCCATGGAACTCGCCACGGTCCCTTACGCATTTGTCGGCGCGGCTGTCGACGTGTTCATTAGCGGCTTCGTCATCGAGAAGTATGCGAACCCCGCTCAGCGAGGCGCGATAGGTGGTGAAGGGACGGGTTCTGGTTGGGTGATCGTGTCCAACGAGATCAGAATGAATCATGGCATCGGTGTGAAGGCCGGGACAGACACAACGATCGCGGGAAACTACGTTCACCACAACGGACAGTTGGGCCTGGGTGGCTCAGGAGCCGGCATCCTCGTTCAGGGGAACGAGATCGCGTACAACAACTCGGGTGGGTTCAGTCCGTTCTGGGGTGGTGGGGGAGCCAAATTTGTGAAGACTCGAGACCTCGTCGTGGACGGGAACTACGTTCATCACAATCTTGGTCCGGGGCTTTGGACCGATATCGACAATGAAAACACGACCTATACGCGTAACTTGGTCGTCGTCAACTATCACGCCGGCATCAAGCACGAGATCTCATACGGGGCGTATATTGCGGAGAACCGTGTCGAATCGAACGGCTTCGGGAATCCCTACAAACTCGCCGGTGCCGGGATTTTCGTGAGTTCGTCCTCAGATGTTGAAGTGTCGAACAACATCGTTCGTATGAACAAGGATGGAATCGGAGGACTGGAAAGGGATCGCGGCAGTGGAACTCGAGGCGAATACCGCCTTGCCAATCTGTACGTACACGACAACACCATCTCGATGTCATCGGGGCACACCGGAGTCATTTCCACCGAAGGGAAGAATGGTGTATTTCGGACGTGGGGCAATCGTTTTGAGGGAAACCGATACTCGCTAGAAGGTGACGACAAGTACTTCTACTGGAACGGCCGTTCTCTTACCTTGAGAGAGTGGCAGGACCTAGGTTTCGACCTCTTGAGTTCAGAGCCCTGACCGGTGAGGTCGATGCACGGGAGAAGGTTAGCTTTCGTACGCGAAGGAGACTGCAGCGATGTACTGCTCCACCATGTGCGACATCGTGAGGTGTGATGCGGATCGTTCTGCTCCAGTGCCGAGTGATTGCAGCCACGTTCGGTTGCGTTCCAATCGTTCGATTGTGTCTGCATACAGGTGCGGATCGAGTCGGTCCAGGATGATGCCGTTTACGTTGTGATCGAGGTAGTCATACTCGGGACTCTGGGACACGACACTGTCCACGGTGGTGATCGTGGGAACGGAGTAGCAGAATCCGTGGATGCAGGTCAGACCGACGCGGCCAGGGATCACAAGAAGGTCGGAAGCCAGCAGCATCTTGGCAAGGACGATCTCGTCATAGATAGACCCAAGGAACCGGATCCTGTCGACCTTGCGCACGGCGTCTTCGACGACTGGCCGCTCGGGGCCGTCTCCAACGATGGTGAGGGACGCATCGACGTCGCGATCTCGAAGCTCAGCGAAAGCCTGGAGCAGAACTTCTATCCTCTTCTCCTTCACTAGGCGCCCGATGAAGATGAGGTTCACGCCGGTTTCCGTGCCTTGAGTGCGAAACTGAGCGACGTCGAACGGCTTTACCTTGGAGATGAGCGACCTCAGGTGTTCGGTGTCGAGTGTGTTGCGTGTCACGAAGAGACGTGAACGGGGGATGCCCATCTCCTCGCACGCGACTCGACCTCGATCGGTATAGGAGATGATCGCATCTGCTCGGCGGATGAGGAGTCTGCGTAGGCCGTTCTTGACTTTGGCCGAGAGCGACTTGCTGCCGGGCCGGTATCCGAACCCGAAGAACACGAGACGTCGGTGAGAACGCCGATGTAAGAGAGCAATCAACCAGACCGAGAGGTTGTGGATGATCTCAGGGATGACCAGAACGTCGAAGTCCTCTTGAAGTAAGGCGAGTGCGCCACTCTGCCAGAAGACACGGTGACCCCCGAATGGCCAGAATCGATTGTGGACTTCTCGAAGGTGGATCGCGTCCTCTGGAAGGCTCGGAACGTGATCAGGTGCACCAATCCCAGGTTTCGCGTTGCCATGGAACACTGTCAAGCGTATCTCGGGGCGATCTGCCAACCGTTCGAGGAATCGGACACGATAGGGGCGCAAATCCGTTCCTGACAGCCAGGCCACTTCGATCTGCCCAGGTTGATCCTTATCTGCCATGGCGCGTACCTGGGTTGTGTTCCAGTCGTGTTGCAACGGTCTGCCACGCCGTGTGGGCCTCGCTACCTC
>JANTFM010000281.1 GCA_024763475.1 Acidobacteriota bacterium
GATGGGCCTGACGGTGGGGTGCGGGATGGGCATTGCCATCGTCCTGCTTCTTGAGGTCTTCGATCAGTCCTTCAAGAGCGAAGAGCAGCTTGCGGCCTCGATCGACTTTCCGATCCTCGCCGTTATTCCCGACCTGAGCCGTGCGGCGGATCGCGCGCAACGGCGCGGGAAGACGCGCGTGCGCAAGAAGAGGGCCTCATGAAGCCGCGCCCTCGTGTGTCGTCCGGAGGGCCGCCCTCCCAGGGTGGTGGAAAATCCAGTGCCGGCGGGGCGTCGCGCCGCACGCCCCGTGACTTGGCGCCGAGCCCGCTCTTGCTGCCGATCGTCGACCCGCGCTCACCCATTACCGAGCGCTATCGGCGGATGATGACGCACATCGATCATCTCGGCGCGCGGGACGATAACCCGTACCGCATGATCGTTGTCGCGTCCTCGCGCGAGGCGGAGGGCAAGACCCTCACCGCGATGAACCTTGCCCTGGCGCTCTCCGAAGACCGGGACCGCAAGGTCCTGCTGATGGACCTCGATCTCCACCGGCCTCGCGTGCATCACTTTCTGCTCAGCAAGCCGCGCATCGGCTGGATGGATGTTTTCGAGGATCGTGCCGAACTCGATAATGCATTGATCAGCCTGAATCAGACGCGCCTGCGGATCCTGCCGGCGGGCAGGCCGCCGGACCGTCCCGCCGAGGTGATCAAGTCCGAACGCTTCCGCCGGCTGCTCAGGCAGCTGCGGGATCGTTTTGATGCGGTGATTCTCGATGCGCCGCCACTGATGCGTTTCGTCGATGCAAACATCCTCAACTCCTATGCGGACGGCCTGCTCTTCGTGATCCGGGCGGGGCTGACCTCGCGCCAGATCGTGCGCAAGGCCTTGGCGCAGGTGACCACGGGACGGGTCATCGGTGTCGTGCTCAACGATGTGAAGTACACCCTCGTCGACCGTTACTACTACCGATACGACGAGTACGGCGGGAGCTATTACGACCGTGGCGATGATTAGAACCATCAGTCATCCGATTCGCGTGGTCGCCCTCGGGGGCGGCACGGGCCTGCCTGTCGTGCTGAGAGGCTTCAAGTCGCTGATCTTCTCGCAGGATACGGACGATCGGGATCGCCTGGTGGCCATCGTGGCTGTCAGCGACGACGGTGGAAGCTCGGGCCGCCTGCGCGACGAGCTGGGGATGATTCCGCCCGGCGATATCCGCAATTGTCTCGTCGCCCTCTCGCACAACGAGCCGCTGATGGCCAGGCTCTTCCAGGCGCGCTATCGCTCCGGAGGTGCTCTCGATGGCCATGCGGCCGGCAACCTGATCCTGGCGGCCCTGGCCCAGGAAGAAGGAAATATCCTGGCGGCCATCCGCCTCGCCTCCGAGGTGCTCAATATTCACGGCCGCGTGCTGCCGGCGTCTCTCGAGAGCACGCGTCTCGTTGCCCGAATGAGCGATGGCCGCGAGGTGGCCGGGGAGTCGAGGATCGCGGCAACGGGCGGAGACATCGACCGGATCCGGATCAATCCTGCGAGACCCGCCGCAACGCCCGGAGCCGTCCGGCTGATCGAGAAGGCCGACATCGTCGTGCTCGGGCCCGGCAGTCTCTACACCTCGATCCTGCCGAATCTGCTCGTGCCGGAAATCGCCGCTGCTCTTGACAGAACGGCGGCTTTCCGCGTCCTCGTGCTGAACGCGATGACCGAGCCTGGTGAGACCGGTGCCTTTAGCGCAGCAGACCATGTTCGAGCCCTTAGGGCGCACACGGTTCCCGGGATGATCGACGCCGTGATGATCGCGAGGGATACTCTTCCGCCGCTCTCTGCCGCGCGCTATCGGGATGAGGGCGCCTGCCGGGTATCTCCCGAGGACCTCGAGATCGACGGAATGGTGCCGATCGTTGCGCGCAGGGACCTGCTCGAGTTTACGCCGAAGGTGCGTCACGACCCGATGCTCACGGCAGGAGGCATCCTCGCGACCTACGCCGAATGGTTGGAAACGAGAGACGTGAAACGCGGGGACGCGCCACGGGCTGCGGGAGGACGACGATGAACGCCGGACTCAAGAGGCTCTGGGTCGTGCCCGCGAAGGTTGCCATCGACGCGGTGTTGATCCTGATTTCGCTCATCGCGGCGTACCTGTTCCGCTTTGGCGGGGACTTCCCCGCCACCCACGTCCAGCTGGTCGCGACCTACTGGGCGGGGGTCCTGATCGTCAAGCTCATCATCTTCGGGTCGTTTGGGAATTACGCGACGGTCTGGCGCTACGCCTCGATCAACGACCTGTTGCGCCTGTTGCGCGCCGTCGTGGTGGCTTCGCTGGTGTTGGTCGCCTTCTTCTGGGTCCTCGACCTGACGGTGCCCCGCGGTGTCGTCGTGCTGGACGGCCTGCTCACCTTCGCGCTCTGCGGCTTCGCACGTCTGGCGCCCCGCCTCGCGCAGGAGCGCCTGAACCCGACGGTCCTCGCGGCCCTGCCCGGTCCCTTGCGAGCGATCTTCGCCACGGAGAGTCATGCGGACCGGCACATCCTGGTGGTTGGTGCGGGCGATGCCGGCGAGAACCTCGTGCGTGAGATGTGCCGCAAGGGCCACCTTGGCTACCTGCCGGTTGGCTTCGTCGATGACGATCTCTCGAAGAAGGGCATGCGCATCCATGGCATCAAGGTGCGGGGAACGCGCAAGGACATACCGCGCCTCGTGGCCCAGCACGAGGTCGACGAGATCCTGATCGCGATCCCGTCGGCGACCGCGGACCAGATTCGGCCCCTCGTGGACGTCTGCCGCCAGACGGGCGTGAAGCTGAAGATTCTGCCGGATCTCGCCAGTCTCGTCGACGGTCCGCCGCGTCTCTCGGATCTGCGGGATCTCCGCATCGAGGACCTGCTGGGACGCCCGCGCATCGAGCTGCAGACCGAGGCCGTGAGCGCCTACATCGCGGGCAAGCGCGTCCTCGTGACAGGCGCTGGCGGGTCGATCGGTTCCGAGCTCTGCCGCCAGATCCTGCGCTTCCATCCCTCCGAGATCCTCTTCTTCGGCCGTGGCGAAAACAGCATCTTCGCCATCGCTCAGGAACTCGCCCCGCGCCGTGGAGATACCCGTCTGCAGGAGTGCATCGGCGACGTCATCAACAAGAAGAAGCTGGTCGGGGTCTTCGAGCGCTTCCATCCCCAGATCGTGTTCCATGCAGGCGCGGACAAGCACGTCCCGCTGATGGAGCTCAATCCTGACGAGGCCGTACTGAACAACATCCTCGGCACGCGTAACGTCATCGAGACCTGCACGAGTTTCGGTGTTGAGCGTCTGGTCTGCATATCCACGGACAAGGCCGTCAACCCGACGAGCATCATGGGATGCTGCAAGCGCGTCGCCGAACTCTACGTTCGCTCTCCACGTTTCGACGGAACGGTCATCACGGCGGTACGTTTCGGCAACGTGCTCGGTAGCCGGGGTTCCGTCATTCCGATCTTCCAGAGGCAGATCGAGCGGGGCGGCCCGGTGACGGTGACCCACAAGGAGATCCGTCGCTATTTCATGACGATTCCCGAGGCCGTGGCCCTGGTCATCCAAGCCGGCGCGATGGCGGCGGGTCGCGAGATCTACGTGCTCGACATGGGAGAGCCCGTGCTGATCGATGATCTCGCCCGCCGGGTGATTCGCCTCTCCGGCCTGGTGCCCGATGAGGACATCGATGTCGTCTACTGCGGATTGCGACCGGGGGAGAAGTTGGATGAGGAATTGGTGGGCGTCGGCGAGAGCAGGGAGCCGACCGCACACCAGAAGATTTTCAAGGTACGGATCAACCGGACGGTTGCCGATAAGGACCTCGATGCCGGCGTGAAGGAGCTGATTCGACAGGCTGTGGAGATGGATGACATGGGGATTCGGGACACGCTCAAGAAGCTGGTTCCCGAGTATCGGCCCTATCTGCCCCCAGAGGTGCGGAGCTGGGTTGACAAGCGACCCCAGTGAGGAGAGGTGTGAAGCGATGACGACGGAGTCCCAGGGCCAGCACCCGCAGCTGGAGCAGCAGAATCCGCGCCACGCGTTTGGCGCAGGTCAGCGTCTGCTTCACGCGGGAGACCTCGAGAGCGCCCAGGCGTGCGCGCTCGAAGGGAGAACGGCGCGCCACCGCGAGCAGCGGCAGGCCGGGCGGATCCGTCAGCCAGCTACGCACCAGCTGTGGCGCGAAGGGCCATTGGGATGGTGGCAGTCTGAACGGGAAGCGGTCGATGCCGAAGTTCCGGAGCTTGCGCTCCTGCGAGGTCGGGATCTCTCCCAGGTGCTCGAACGCGGCTCCGAGTGGCGTTGCGAGGAATTCCGCGGCGAGTTCCACGGACAGGCGAAGAGCCGGTGCGAGCCCCGAGTCCTGGGCCAGCCGGGCGAGCGGCTTCCAGTCGAGATCGGGCTTGCTCCTCAGCAGGCGATCGATGTCGACGACGCGCTTGAGTTCGGTGAAGCCTCCGCGCAGGAGGTTCAGCGCGCCGTGCAGCAGCTGGTCCTCGGTGCAGGGAATTCGCAGGCGGCTTCCGCTCATGGGCTCGCTGCGCTCGAGCACGCGCCCGGCATCGAACGAGCAGTACTCGCCGGGGCGGGTCAGAGCCCAGTGCAGTTCGAGCCGCGGCCGATGAGATCCGCCGAAGATCAGGTGGAAGTGGTGCCGCCGGTAGACGCCGAGGAGCGCACCGCCGGTCAGCAGCGGGTAGCCGAGGGCCTCGAGACAGGCCGTTGCGTCATCGATCCTGTGGGCATCGACGAGCAGGTCCAGGTCACGAAACCCGCGTTCGTTGGGATCGTCATACACGGTGTGGGAGATGCCGACACCCTTGAGCAGGACCGAAGGGATGGACCGGTCCGTCAGGGCGTGCGTGACGCGCTCTGCCTCCGTGAGGAAATAACCGTGCTGGCGGGCTTCCCTGCGCCGCAAAGACTCGAAGTTCTGCCGGATCGCCTCGGGCAGGGAGTCGGGATGCCGCAGCGCACGAGTTGCGAGCAAGGACTGCACACCAGCCCTTTGGGCGAGCTGAATCAGGGCAGGCCACTCATCTTCGGGCGGAGCGCCCGGCCACGGCTGATCCAGGCGAGCGAACTGGATCAGGCGGGCTGCAGCGGCTCTGTTCAACGGTGCCAGTCTCCCTTTCCTAAGTGGGTTCTTCAAAGAGAGTACATCAACCAGGTAACCCGGGCAGCGTAAGACTGGCTCGGCACAACAGGAGAAAGTACATGGCCTCCGAGATCACTGAACGCGAAGACGAGATCCTCACCAGCCGCGAAGCACAGGAGTTCCTCAAGATCGGCCGCACGAAGCTGTGGGAGCTGACCAAGAGCAAGCAGCTTCCTGCCTACCGTGTTGGCTCCGGGCGGACCTCCTCCCTCCGGTACAAGAAGTCCGAGCTTCTGGACTGGCTGGAGCAGAAC
>JANTFM010000282.1 GCA_024763475.1 Acidobacteriota bacterium
CCTCGTCTGCATCAAGCAAGTTCCTGACCGCGATGCCCGCCTGGTTCTCAACTCCAGCCACACAGACATCGACGAGACGGACCTGAACTGGGAAGTCAACGAATCTGACCGCTACGCCATCGAAACCGCTCTCCGGATCAAGGAGAGCCTGGGCGAGGGTGAAGTGGTCGTCTGTACGCTGGGCAAGGAGCGGGCGCGCAAGGCGCTCAGCACCGCCCTCGCGATGGGCTGCGATCGAGGGATTCACCTCTCCGACCCCGACTTCCGCGGGGGAGGCCCGATGACGGTGGCCCGTGCCCTGGCCGCCGTCGCCAAGACCGAAGACGCTCCCCTCGTGCTCTGCGGAACCCGCGCCGATGATGAGGGATACGGGCAGACCCCGATCCTGATGGCCGGGTTGCTCGATCGCCCCTCGGTCTTCCTGACCATGGGCCTCGAAGTCGATGGCGACAAGCTGAAGGTCCTGCGTGAACTCGAAGCAGGCCTGCAGGAGGCTTCCACCATCCCGGTGCCTGCCGTCCTCGCGATCCAAAGCGGCATCCACGAGGTCCGCTACACCTCGCTCAAGGGCATCATGGCCGCCAAGCGGAAGAAGGTCGGCCAACCGTCGCCAGCCGAACTCGGATTGACCGGCACCGAGATCGGAGGAGGCGCCGGACGTCTCGAACTGCTCGACCTGTCGTTGCCGGAAGCTGGCGGCAACTGCGAACTCATCGAGGGCGATGCGGCCACCGCAGCCCAGACTCTTGTAGAAAAACTTCGCCGCGAAGCGAAGGTCCTTTAGAGGAGGCGGACGATGGCTAAGAACATCCTGGTTGTCATCGAGCATGAAGAGGGAAAGATTCGCCGCGCCAGCCTCGAGGGCCTGGCCACGGCACGCATGATTGCAGAGGGAATCGGCGGCCGTACCGTCGGCGTAATCCTGGGTGCGAGCGCCGCCGAGCTGGCCAACGAGTTCGCGTCCCGCGGCGCGGACGAGGTCTACTGCCTCGAGGCAGCACAGCTCGGCCAGTACTCGCCGGACCTCTATCGTGCACCGATCAATGCCTTGATCAAGGAGATCGAGGCGGAATGGGTCCTCATGGGCAATACCTACAACGCCCAGGATCTGATGCCGCTCCTTTCTTCCTCGTTCGATGCGCCCGTCATCTCGGACGCCGTGAACCTCGAGATCGACGGCGAGACCGTCATCTTCCACCGCCAGCCCTACGACGCGAAGTTCAACGCCCGCGTCGTCGACAGGGGCCCGGCGCCGCATTTCGCCTCTCTGCAGTCCGGGGCGTTCTCCGCCGACGATCTCCCCCAGGGACACACCGGCAGCGTCACGCTGCGCGAGGCCCCGCTGGACGGCATCACCGTCTATCGCGAGATCGAGGAAATCCGCGCGGTCGGGGAGAGCACCATCGACCTGAGTGCTGCAGAAATCGTCGTCGCGGGCGGCCGCGGTCTCGGCAGCAAGGAGAATTTCGATACCCTCGTCGGCCAGCTCGCCTCGACCCTGGGGGGCGCGATCGGCGCCTCGCGCCCGGTCGTTGACAGCGAGTGGCTGCCCCACGATCACCAGATCGGCTCCTCGGGTCAGGTCATCACGCCGAAACTCTACGTGGCTCTCGGGATCTCGGGAGCGATCCAGCATGTGGTCGGCATCCGGGGCGCCCAATGCATCGTGGCGGTCAATCGGGACAAGGACGCTCCTATCTTCAATGAGGCCACCTACGGTATCGTCGGTGACGTCGCCGAGGTGATTCCCGAGCTCGTCAAGGCGATCGAGGAGGCGAACGCACAATGATCTCTCCGGTCTCTGCCCAGGAGTTGATGGACCTGATCGAGAAAGGTGATGACGAACCCGACTCCCCCCGGGGGGGAAAGGTCCACGTCTTCGACCTGCGCGAAGCGAGAGAATTCTCGCGGGGCCACGTCCCGTCCGCCCGCCATGTGCCGATTAGCCACGCTGGTCGCTGGATCCCCCAGCGGGCATTGACCCAGGAGATCGTCGTACTCGTCGATGCGGCAGGAGCCCAGGACGGTCCGGCCCGCCAAGCGGCCCACGCGCTGGGCCACAAGTGGTTCCGGCGGCTTCGCTACTTGGCCGGCGGCTTCGCCACCTGGCAGGATGCGGGCCTCAAGGTCGAGGAAGGGGGGCCCACCGGCCCCTCCGCCAATTCCTTCGACGGGACGACGGAGTCTTTCAAGCGTTCCGGAGCGGTCGCCTGGACCTCGCCGGAGCATCCTGGCACACCGGACCCGACTCGCAGCGCGTAGGACGAGGCGCAAGCGAGAGACTGCGCGTTCTTTTGCGACCCCTGATGAAAGCGATCGCGTCCTCGAGGTGCGTGTCGAAGTTCTCGGGAACTCCCTTGAGGTTGTCTTCGTCGACGTGGAACTCCTGAGCCACACCCGCCTCCCGGAGAATCTCCGCAATGAGTTCCTGCTGCGCGAAGTCCTGATCCTCCGCGCTGGCGAAGATCACGACTCGCAAGCCCCTGCGCGCCGCGGAACGCGACTCGCTGGGCGTGACCGCGGGGGGAATCTGACCGCTGGGAGCCATCGCGACCACCCCCTTGACGGGAATGATGCGGGCTAGCGCCATATCGAGGGCCATACGAGCCCCTTCCGAATAGCCCCCCAAGTAGACCTCGTTCACCGCCACAGGGTACCGCTTGACGATCTCATAGTAGAGCTGGCTGATGTCGGAACGGCCCTGCTCAAGATTCTTCCAGTTGAAGCGTCCCTTCCCGAAAGCAACCTGGGATGACTGCAGATAGGCGACGACGAAGTCCTCCTGAAGAGTGATGGAGTTCCACCACTTGGCCAGCAACTCGGCGCTACAGTTCTCACCGTGGAGGGCAAGGAAGAGCGGATAGCGACGTGAGGGGTCGAAATCGTGCGGCAGCACGACCTTGTACTGGGCCTTGGCCTGTTCCCTGGCCAGCTTGCGTTGCTTCTTGATGCGCTCGCGAAGGCGCTGGAAGCGGGGGTTGTCCGCCAACGCTTCGAAAGGCGCCTCGCTGGTGTCGATCAGGAACCACACACCCCGATCCAGCCCGTACTCCCACGCATCCATCGCCTCGCCGTAGTGGCCGAGATGGGCATGAAACAGGCCCAAGTTGTAGGAATTGGCGAAGAGACGGGACGGGTAGTCTGCTCTCATCTGTTCGAGGACTGCGATGCCTTCCTCGTACTTTTCCTGCTCGTAGAGCTGCACGAGACGGTCGTGATCCCGCAGGTACGCCTTCTCATCGCTCGCATCCGCCTGGGCGGACACGGGCGAAAGCCACGCCACCAGGATGAGAGCCACTAAGCTGAGAGATTCTGTTCTGCGCATCTCGGTCTCCAGACTAGTCTTTCCGCGCCTTCTCCCGCCCATTGCGGGTTCCCACGGGTATTGGTAGCGTCAACCAACTCATCGTGATGGTCAGTTTGTGACGAAAGAAGCTCCCTTGGGATGAAAGGTCCCCTCAGAGCGACGAGCGGCGACGACAAAAACAGAGTCCTCATGCGGATCAAAGCACCCGCGCGGTGATCATCGTCATATCGTCCTGCTGCCCGGAAGTTCCGACAAAAGCATCAACGTCCGCGAACAGGCGCTTCGAGATCTCGGCGACCTGCGTGTCGCCGCTGGCCGCCACCAAGTCGACCAGGCGCTGCTCGCCATACTGTTCGCCGTCCTCGTTCATCGCCTCGGTGATCCCATCCGAGAAGATAAGCAGCATGTCACCGGGATCGGCTGCGACCTCGGCCTGGGTGTAGGTCTCGGCGGGGAACATGCCGAGCACCATCCCCCCCGGCTCGAGACGCTGGAATCTCGGTGACTCACCCTCCGAAGCGCGATGCAGCAGGATGGGCGGCGTGTGCCCCGCATTGACGTAGTTGAGGCGGCGTGTGCTGTCGTTGTAGGTTCCGAAGAAGAAGGTCGCGAAGCGCGCGTCCTCCGTCGTCTGGCAAAGGTGGTGATTCAGCTCGGAGACGAGACGCCGCAGATCATGGGACATGGTTAGCGAGTGGCTGCGCAGCAGCGCCTGCAAGCTCGCCATCAGCAGCGATGCGGAGATCCCTTTTCCCGCGATGTCGCCAAGCGCGATTCCCAGTCGGCCCGAATCCAGCAGGAGGAAATCATAGTAGTCTCCTCCCACCTCGCGCGCCGTGCGGCAGACTCCGCTGTAGCTGAGCGTCTCCATGGCCGGCAGCTCCTGGGGAAAGAGCTTAGCCTGCACCTCCTTGGCGATCTGGAGCTCGCGCTTCATGCGCTCCTGCTCCGCGACGCGCTCAATCAGGCTGGAGTAGTCGAGAGCAATCGAAGCCTGCTCCGCCACGGTCAGGAGAAGGTTCTTGTCCGCGCGGCCGTAGGGCTCCTGCGAGAGCTTCTCTCCAAGCAGCATGAAGCCCAGCGCACGGCCCGCCGTGACGAGAGGAACCACGAGCCTCGTATCGAAGCGCTCGAACAAGGCCTGATCCTCATCGAAGTCCATTTCGAGGACGCGCCCGGGCGCAACAGCTCCACTGCCCTCGAGGAGGTGATCAACCGGGAAGACCTCGAGCAACTCCGGGCCCCGCGCCACGGACCGGGCCAGATGCCGCGCGAGGGACACGCGGCTGGAGAGCACCGGAACACTCTGATCGACCTCGAGCGCGGATAGCCCGGGCTGCGGCGGCGCCGAGTCGTTCGAGACGAGTTCGTAGAGTTCGGGGAGACCGCCATCGTTGACCTTGGCACGCCAGGACCCCAGAGCTTCCTTCTTCCGTCTGCCTGCGTCTTTCAAGGTGCCTGGCACGATGAAGATGCCGATCCGCGTCGGATGCAGGGCTCGCGCGATTTCCTCACTGACGCGCGAGAGGAGCTGGTCTGGTGTCGACGCGAACTCCCGCATCGCATGAGACAGCTCGGTCAGCATCCGCTCCGCGCTGTAGGCATCACGGAAGAAACGACGGTCGATCGCCGGCAGGATCTTCCCGTTGATCCGCGGGACACCTGCCAGAAGGCCGAAAGTAAGCAGGAGGGTCCCCGCCCAGGCAAAGCGGTTGTCGGTATCCTTGATGATGCTCCCGAGCAGGGGCAGTGCACCGAAATAGAGGGCGGCAAAAATCACGACTCCCTCGACAGCGAGAAAGCCCTTCGAGACGAGCGCGTACTTCAAACCCCTGCGAAGAATGAGCCGGATACCGAAGACTCGGTGCCGAACCACCGCGTAGACGAAGGACAGCGGGAAGATGCCAGCAAGCGGCAGGCTCGCGAGCAACAGCCACGGGGGCACACGCGTCACCTGTCCCACGCCGTTGATCAGCGCCAGCGGCACCACGCCCGCGCAGGTCCCGGTCGCCAGCAGGATCATCCTGCGACGGTCCACCTTGTTCCGCGCCGTCCAGATGCTCAACCCCA
>JANTFM010000283.1 GCA_024763475.1 Acidobacteriota bacterium
TGGCAGGACGGCGTCCCCATCATCCCGAAGATTCGCTTCGTCATCCTGCCCGAGAGCGACTGGGTCCAGGCCTTCGCCGACCGAAGAGTAGACTTCCTGCCGAACCTGGGAGGAAACCAGACCTCGCGCTTGATGGAGAGCGCAAAGGGTGATGCGCGGATCGTGAAGAAGCTGGTGCTCTCGGGCTACCAGGTCCTCCTGAGCAACCAGGGGGCCCTCATGGACCGGCGGGTCCGCAGAGCTCTCAACTATGCGGTGGACAAGGACGCCCTGGTCCGCTACGCGGACTTCGGAAACGCGCGCGTCTTGGCATCCCTGGGCAAGAAAGGGGAGTTCGGATCCGCCGGGGGCATTCGCCCCTACCGCTACGACCCACAGGAGGCCGAACGCCTGCTGGTGGAAGCAGACATCGCACGGCCGCTGCGACTCAAGACCATCGTCGCAAGGAGCGCACTGCCCCTCGCCAAGATCATCGCCTTCGACGTCTCGCGCCTGGGTGTGATCCTCGACATGCAGGTCGTCTCGAGGCCTGAGTGGGCGAAGCAGATCATCGACCACAAGCTGAACCACCGAGAATCTCCGGGCTACGATGTGGCAATCAACCTCGTCGACAATCCGATCTACAGCCTGGCGTTTCACGCCGGGCTCTTCCTGCACTCGGAGAGCCCCTGGGCACTGCTTGAGAGTGAGGACTACGACGCGCGTTACCTCGAGACGCTACGCACGGTCGATCCCGTGGCTCACCGCCAACGCCTCGAACAGCTGGACCGCTATATCCACGACGAGGCGTTGATGATCTTCACGACCCAGCGCATCATCACGGCCGCCGTCCGGAAGAATCTCGTCATTCCCGGGTATTCACTCAATGGGCATCTCGACTATATCGTCCTCAGCTCAGCCCATTTTCGCGAGGGGGGAGGCTCTCCATGATCTCCCACCTGAGAGAGTGGCATCCAGGAATCCTGGCCAAGCTGATGATTGTCGCGGCACTCGTACTGACCGTCGTGATCACCCTCGTCGAAGTGATCTCCTATTCCAGCGCGCGGCACCAGATCATTGAGCTGAGCGAGGAACGACAGCTCACCCTGACCTCCGAGTACGCGGACCATCTCGATCGAATGATCGAAGATATCGAGCGGGATCTCGACCAGATTCACGACCTGCCGGTCCTGCGCGAGTACTTCTACAACCGCCAGTACACACTCGATGAGGAAGCGCATCAGTATCTCCAGGACATCGCCCGCTATTGGCTCAAGCTCTACGCTCGCCGACCCGCCTACGAACTGTTGCAGCTGTTGGATCCTGGTGGCAATGAGATCCTCAGCCTGACTCACGGAAGTCTGCACTTCGGCGGCGGCGGTGAGCAGCGAAGCGGCCTGCCTCTGCATAGCCTGCCTCGCGGAATTCCTGCGGGACGTACCACGGACGAGGGTCTGGAGTGGTCGAAGCGAATCGAAGGGTATTCCCTGGTCTTCCGCCGCCCTATCGTGATCGACGAACGCTACTGGGGTGACGTGCGAGTCCATTCCGATTTGCAGCCCTTGCTCGCGCGGATCAGGCAAGAACAGCTCTTCGAGACGGGGCACCTTGCCATCTACGACACGCGCGGGTCTATCGTGTACGACCCGAGACACGAGACGGGCGCACCCCTCTCCGAGAGCCATCCGCGGATCGCTGATCGTCTTGGCTCTTTTGCCGGAAATCCGACCCAGACCATCGTGGGGTCAGACGGCGTCAAGCGACTTGTCTCCGTGAGCCAGATGCTGAAAAAACCCTGGGCGATCGCCGCCATCGTCCCGGAGGCCGAGGCGCTGGCCAGGACCAACCGGACGCGAGATCTCATCATATTGGTGGCGGTGCTGGGGCTGCTCCTGGAGTTCGTGGTTCTCGCGTTCTTTACCCGCCACTTGATCGTGGCGCCGGTCCACCGACTCCTTGAGAGCACGAAGAGAATCCTACAGGGAGGCTATGGCCACAAGGTGGAGATCGCTTCCCGCGACGAGTTCGGCGCGCTCGCTGCAACCTTCAATGCGATGAGTCAATCCCTCGACCTCTCCGTGGGGGAGATGCGCTCGAGGGAGCGAGAGATCGAATCGCTCAATGTCTCTCTGCAACAGAAAGTAGAGCAACTCCAGAAAGAGATCGAGGAGCGACTCAACGCCGAAGCCGCCCTGCGCGTGCAGGACGAGAAGCTGCGCCACGCGGAGAAGATGGAGTCGATTGGGCATCTAGCCGGAGGCGTCGCCCACGAATTCAACAACCTCCTCGCGGGCATCATGGGCTATTCGGAACTGCTGAAGCAGGACCTCGAGGGGCAAAGCGCCCTCGTGGAACACACCGATGTCATCCTCGCCGCCTCCCGACAAGCGGCGGAGCTGACCTCGCAACTCCTCGCATTCTCGCGACGGGGCAGCCTGCGCATCGAAGCGCTTGACCTGAACAGCTTGATCCGCGAGGTCTCCCGCCTCGTGGAACACACCGTCGATCGGCGAATCGATATCTCCTTCGAGTTCGAGAGCGAGAAGGCAATGATCAAGGGGGACCAGAGCCGCATCCAGAGCGCACTGCTCAACCTCGCGATCAACGCCCGCGACGCGATGCCAGAGGGAGGAACGCTGGGCTTCCGCACCTCCACGATCGCCCTGGACGCCGAGGCCTGTCTCCGGTCTGCCGGCTCGCTCAAGGCGGGTCGGCATGTCGTGCTCGAGGTCTATGATACCGGTTGCGGGATCCGTCCTGAGGATCTCGCGTACGTATTTGAACCGTTCTTCACAACGAAGGACCTGGGGCGGGGCACGGGCATTGGTCTGGCCGCAGTCTACGGAACGGTCCAGTCCCACGAAGGTGCCATCGAAGTCGAAAGCAGCATGGGTAAGGGGACGACGATCCGAATCACGCTGCCCTCTTCGACCGAAGCGGCAAAGACGTCTTCGCTGGAGACCTCTTCCCTGCGAAAGGGCCACGGCCTCGTTTTGGTTGTCGATGACGAGGAGAAGCTCAGGACCTTGCACACGTTGAGCCTGGAGCGCCTGGGCTATCAGGCCCTCTGCGCCGAGGACGGCGTCCAAGCCCTCGAGATCTATAGCAAGCACGGTGAATCCATCGATCTCGTACTGCTCGATGTGGTCATGCCCCGTATGGGCGGTCGCGAAACCCTGCGCGTTCTGCGCCAGATAGATCCTGACGCCAAGGTGATTCTCTGCACCGGCTTCGACCTGGAGGGCAAGGACTGGCACACCCCCGAGCTCGGTATTCAGGATGTGTTGTACAAACCCTTCGGGCTCGCGGAGTTGTCGCGCACGCTCGAGCGTGTGATGAATGACGCCGTCACCGAGGGCCGGCAGGCTCCGAGTCATCCCCCCTCGAAGTAGAAAAAAGGTAGCAGTCGTTTTCCTCCGCGACCTTGTGGAGGGACGCAAAAAAGGCGTTCAGCCGGGCGCGGCGACTCGCGTCATTGGAAACGCGGAAAAGCTGCTGATTCCGCTCGAGCTCCCGCAGGTCAGCGGCATTCAGCAGGATGTGTGTGAACCCATCCGCGACGAGCGACGCGACCAGGAGTTCCGGGTTTGCGTCAGGTTCCAACGCGCGATTGATCCAGGGATCATCCCAGGCGTAGTTCGCGTAGCACACCCGCGGGATGTAGGTCGTCCTCGCGCTCCCGACGAGGAGGATCTTCGCGTCTTGTGGCAGCTCTTGGCCAATCCTTCGCGCCATCGGCAGGTAGTTCAGCAGCCCATCGAGGTACTCGTTCTCGCCCAGCTCTCCGCGGATGACCCGGAATCCCCCAGCTGTCACCTTCCCGATCCGTTTGCTGCTGGCTCCCAGCTGAAGGGCGACCAAGAGCACCAGCAGCCCCCCCACGGCAACGCGCCACACGAGATGCTCCCAACGCCGATAGAGCGCCGCCGCCGCGAGCGGCGCGCTGATCATCGCGATCGCGTAGATCCTGAGGTAGGACGAGAAGAATGCCGTCCCAAGAAGCAGCGTGACCAAGGCCAACGAAAGGAGCGCCGCATCAGCTCGCCGCCGACACGCCGCGATCCCCAGGATGAGCATCGGCAGGAAGAAGAAGGTGACCTCGCCCCCGCTGCCATAGGCGGCGTGACGCCAGCCGATTGCAACCCACCTCGAGGCGATGGCGCCGGGCGATCGATCGAGTGCGCTCCCCGTCGAGGAACGCATGCGTGCGGCGTTCTCCTCGGTCCAGCCATCTCCTCCGAGCAGGCTGTAGAACGCGGGAAAGAGCGGGTTGCCGCGGTGGACCACGTTCCGCACCATCCACGGCGAGGCCACGGCCAGGGCCAGAAGAGTCCAGACCAGATAGCGCCGCAAGACCCTGGACAGCTCGTCCGCTCGGAGCCAGACCAGGAAGGAAGAGACAAGGAAGAGCGGCAGAAGGTTTGAGAACTTCACCCCCACCGCAAGACCCGCGAGAACACCACTGAGCAAGATCCCACGGCGCCGCGTGGGCAGCTCTACCAAAATGATCAGCGACAGAAAGAAGAAGTACCCTCCGAGAAGATCGTTTTTCGCCAGCGCCGCCTCGAACACGAAGAACCACGAACTAGCAAGAAGGAGGGCCGCGAGGGATCCGGCGACACGGCCGAAACGCCGCGTCGCGAAGTCCCGTAGGGCCAGCGTGCAGGCCACCGCGAGCAGGTACCCCAGCAGCTGCGCGCCTTTCTCCCCTCCGAGCGCCATGGCCCAGGCGCTGAGGAGCTCCGCATTCTGGGGATAGGACGCAAGGCTAAAGGCGTCGGGATAGACCAGTGCGCCAGAAGCCAGGTAGAGACTCGGCAGGCCGAGGTGATAGGTGATCGCGTCGTAGAACGCCGGTGGCAAGGTCGCGAAGAGAAAGACCGCACCCAGAACCACCGTTAGAGGAAGATCGGCCAGCTGTCCCCAACTCGCCGGGCGCAGTGATGCGCGTTGCTGCCACCAGCTGCGCCCCAGGTCCGTCAAGCCGCCTGCGGCCGCCAACAGCGCGACCGAAGCGAGCAAGCGGCGGTCGAGAAGACCTCCCAGACCCAGAATCAACGCGACGAGGATGAATACGCCGAGCCCGAGTGCGAGTTGCAGATGCCGCGCCCCCGCCGTCTCCTCACCTGGCAAGAAAAACGCGAGCACTCTCCTGCCCACGGCCCACGCCCCCAGCAGGACGATGAGCGCCGCACCCAACTCACGGGGCCAGCTTGCGATCCATCCACTCGAAAACCCGGCGGTCTGCCCGACCACGAGAAGTAGGAGCGCGACGACCCCCAACGGAAGGCCGATGAACTGCCAGCGAGTCATTCGGCTAGTCTTGCACAGCCGCAGAGTTAGGTGCCAGTCACCGAACAGGAGCGATCAGCA
>JANTFM010000284.1 GCA_024763475.1 Acidobacteriota bacterium
AAGCCGCCGAGCAGATGCGTGATCGTTTCTCGATTCCCGCACTCAACGAGAGCGGCGTGCTCGCGGCGTCTGTTTGGCTCGGGCCCCCGGAGGGCTTCGACTCGATCGAGGGTCCCGACAGAGACCTGGCGCCTGAGACGGCCGCCGATCTGGAGCAGCAGGCCGGGGAGCGTGTCTTCAAGCTGCTCTGTTTCAATTGCCATTCGATCGATGGATACCTGGGGGTTCAGCCCCTGGTGGCCGGGCAGTCGCTTGGCGCGGTGCACAAGCTGCTGGGCACCCTGGCGCGCCCGGTGGACGCCGAGGGCAACACCGTTCCCTGGAACACCGTCGGACTCCAGTTGAAGACTCGCCTCGGCCGTCGCATGCCGCCCTTCGTGGGCACCGAAGCCGAGCGCCACGCGCTCGCGGTCTACCTTGCGCGCCTCGGCGGAGATCCCACGGCCGGCATCGAGAGCGGCACGAAGGATGCCCTCGGCGAAACGTTGTTTGAGGACAACTGCGCATTCTGTCATGGTCCCGATGAGGACCTGCCGATGGTCGATCTCGTCGAGGGCACGTCTGCGGAGGAACTCTACGGAAAGATCGGCCGTCTGCCGGAACTCAGCGACGAGATGGATCCCTTCGAAGGCAGCGATGACGAACGGAGGGCCCTGGCCGAGTTCCTTGCTGCCCTTGGTGGAGAGGAGGTGGCCCCATGACCGCGCTGCTACTCGCGACGATTCCCCACCCGGACCCGCTGCCCCTCGCGGGTCCCCCGGCGTTGAACTGGTTTCTCCTGACACTGACCTTCCTGCTGCACATGATCGCGATGAACGTCATGCTCGGCGGATCGATCATCTCCGTGACCTTGTCCGGCCGGACCGAGCCCCAGAGGAAGCTGCAGGCCTTCTTGGCCAAGGCGATGCCCGCGATGGTGGCCACGACGGTGACTCTCGGCGTAGCGCCCCTGCTCCTGACCCAGGTGAGCTATGGCCGTCTCTTCTTCGCGTCCTCGGTGCTGATGGCATGGTACTGGGGCGCGGTGATCTTCATTCTCATCCTGGCCTACTACGGCACCTACCTCGTGTCCTTCAAGGGGTCGGCTCTCGGTGGCCTGCGCCGGCCGGTCCTGGCGCTCACGGCGCTCCTGTTCCTGGCGATCGCGTTCATCTACACCAATAACATGACGCTGATGCTCCATCCGGGGCGTTTCGCCGAGCTCTACGCCGCGAATCCCGGGGGCAGCAACCTCAACCTGGCCGATGGGACCGTGATTCCCCGCCTGTTGCACATGGTGTTCGGAGCCTTGGCCGTCGCCGGCTTCATCATCGCGTGCTGGGGCGTCCTGCGTCTTGCGAAGGATGAAGAGAGTGGCCGCTATGCTCTCAGACTCGGCGGCAACTGGTTCCTGGCGGCGACGCTGGTCAACTTCGCTTTCGGCATCTGGTGGATGGTCGCCCTGCCGCGGGAGATCATGTTGCGCTTCATGGGACGGAGCCCGCTCGCCAGCGCGGCGCTTGCTTTCGGCGTGATCCTCGCTTTCGTGACCCTCGCGCTCGTTTTCGTCGGGATGCGCCGCGCGCAGCCCAAGAAGCCGCTGATCGCCGCGGCCGTCCTGCTGCTCGGCACGCTCATCGCGATGGTGCTCGCGCGGGACGAGGTGCGGCAGGGCGCCCTCGCCGCCGCGGGCTTCGAAGCGGTGGCCTGGGTCGAGCCGCAGTGGGGTCCGCTGATCCTCTTCCTCGTGCTGCTGGTCGGGGCGGTCCTGACCGTGGCTTGGATGCTTCGCACGCTGGCCCGGAGTTTCCGCTAGTGTTTGCGCCAGTGATCGATCTTCGTTCCGACACGGTGACGATGCCGTCAGACAGGATGCGCGAGTTCATGGCGCGGGCGGAGGTGGGCGATGACGTTTACGACGAGGATCCAACCCTTCGCGAGCTGGAAGAATTCGGCGCAGAGCTGACAGGGAAGGAGGCAGGACTCTTCCTGCCCTCAGGCACGATGGCCAACGTGATCGCCCAGATGGTCCACGCGGCTCCTGGGGATGAGGTCATCGTCGGCGACAAGAGTCATGCGGTGCTCTACGAGGTCGGCGCGGGTCCGCGACTTGCGGGCGTGCAATACCAGGTCATCGCGGGCTCTATGCAGCCGACGGCTGCCGAGATCGCCATGCGCATCAAGGCGCCGACCTTTCACACACCGGGGACCGGCCTGGTCTGGGTCGAGAACACCCACAACATGGCCGGTGGCGTGGTCTACCCCAACGAGGAGCTGGAGAAGATCGCCGCGCTCTGTCGCGAGCACGACCTGCCCCTCCACATGGATGGCGCGCGTGTCTTCAATGCCGCCGTCGCCCTCGGTGTTCCGGTGCGGGAGATCACCCGCCATGTTGACTCGGTCGGCTTCTGCCTCTCGAAGGGTCTTGGCGCACCGGTCGGATCGCTCCTTTGCGGTAGCGCGGCGTTCCGCGCCGTGGCCCATCGCACGCGCAAGATGCTTGGTGGCGGCATGCGTCAGGCCGGCATCATCGCCGCGGCCGGGTTGCTCTCTCTCCGAGAGAACGTGGACCGCCTCGCCGAGGATCACGCGCTGGCGTGCCACCTTGCCGAGTCCGTCGCCGCGATCGACGGCCTCACGGTCGATCTTCCGAGCCCCCCAACCAACATCGTAATGGCCGATCTCGCCTGCGGTGATGCGAGCGCATTTGCCGAGCGCTGCAAGCAACGCGGTGTGCTCTTCCACGCCCTCGAAGCAGGTCGGGTCCGCTTCGTAACGCACCTGGATCTGACGCGTGACGACGTAGACCGAGCGCTCGAGATCATCCGGAGCGAGGCCTGACGCGGCTCATCTGTCGCGTGGGACAGGTGAGGCTGCGGGCAGGCACTCGCAGGGCATGTCCTCGACTCCCGTCCGCTCCTCTGCAGGCTTCGTTGGGCCATTGAGGGCTCGGCGACGAAGTCCCGGTGGTGGGCTCTGCTTCCACCAGCCAAGCTCGCACGATCAGAATCGTCCTGGCCGTCAGCCCCGGAAAGTGAAGACATACTTGTAGCTTGCCTCCAACAGCTGGAAACGCGATCTCAGCACCTTTTCCGGGAGTCTGCGCTGCATCAGGATCGTCTCGCACAACTCGCGGAATTGCGGTACGCGAGACTCGGTAGAAAAGCGCCGCGGCTGAATCAGGCCGAGGACATAGCAGGCAAAGCGCAACGCAGTCTCGCCGACAATCCAGGCACCAGGGGGCGGCCCGCAGGTGGGAGCGTAGGTGCCGTCGCGGGCGACCAGTCCGCCGTCGAGAAAAACGGCATTGAGTTCCCAACTTTCCGGTCCGATGGGTCCGCAGCTTCCCTGGGTCTCGTACCAGACTCCGAGGCGGGAGCAGATCTGGCGCAGCTTCCCCCAGTCCTCTGGCCACCGGCCCCTGGGCGAGCTGGATTGTCGGACATAGAAGCATCCCGGCCGCCTTCGAGAGCGACTGATCGAGGTGGTCCAGCGACGATCGGCTTCTGTTTGAAGTGCGAGCAGTTGAGCGCGTGTGTAGACAGGTATTATCGAGATCCGCCCCGGACGCCGGAAGGATCCGTCTGCCAGCAGGCCGTAGTTCGCTAGGTGATCGTTTGAGGGATCGATGTCCGCCAGCGGGAGAGCGGCTCTGATCATCTCCAGGGTCCGCTGCGGTGCGTTCTCCACTCCGATCCCATCGGCAAGGCCCGAGGGACTGATCTTCACATGGAGCCGGAGAGGATCGGCCTCGAGTGCGCTGAACTCGTTGAATAGCCGGATCGTCTCAAGGGCATCGTCCAGGCGGTTATTGTCGATCAGGAAGTGCGCGCGGCTTGCGCAGCTCATCGGGAGAAACGCCAGGGTCCGGCCCCGGGTCTCGCGCCAGAGCTCCAAGGCGCTTCGAATCGCACCGTAACGGTAGTTGGCGAGTAGCAGGTCGAAGCACGCCGTCTCGTCCCCGGGATTCTCTTGGACGAGCTTGGTCCGAAGCTTGATCGCTTCAACGTGCCATTGGTGTTTCTCGCAGAAGAGGATGAACGCCTCAAGGGTCTCTCTGGATTCTGGATCCCATGAAAGCGCCTCGACGAACTGCTCTTGGGCATCATAAGTCCGTCCGAGCGCATCCAGGCACAAGGCGAGACGCCGACGCCAGGTGGAATCGTCCGGAGAAAAACCGACCATCTCTTCGAGGCAGGGAAGTGCCTGCTCCCAACGCTGCTGGTCAAAAAAGATCATGGTCCGCGTAGACGGAGCCAGCATCGGGTCTTCGCAGTGCTGGTCCAGTTCTTCGAGAACTTCGAACGCTTCCTCTTCCCGATCGAGAAAGGCAAGGGCGTACGCTTGGCTGCACCGGGCATAGAGGTTTTCGGGATTGGTCCGGATCTCCAGTTCAGCGGACCGCAAAGCCTTCCCGTATTCCGCCAGGTTGCAGTAGATCTCTGCCAGCCAGCCGTTGACCAGTTTGCTGCAGTCGGTGATGCACAGGAGCATCGCAGCGGCTTCCTGCAAGCGGCCCTGCTGTTGAAGCAAACGGCCCAATCCCGCGTGACCCCTCACCTGGCCGGGCTCGATCGCAATCGCTTTTCGGAACAGCGCCTCCGCCTCTTCCATCTCGTCCAGCCCCAGTAGAGTCAGCCCCCTCCGGCTGAGAATCCCGGCATTGTCCGGCAAGCCCGCAGCGGCACGGTCAAGGATCGCGAGAGCCTCATGGGGTCTCTCCTTCAACACCGGAAGAGTTGACCACTCCGCAAGGATCTCCGGGTCGTCCGGCGCAAGCTCCCTGGCGCGGTCCAGCAGAGGCTCCCCCTCCTCGAAATCTCCCTGGTGAATCAGCGCACGGCCAAGCAGAGCCAGGAGCCATGGGTTCGTCGGATCCTCCTGAACGTCACTGCGCAGCCGGAGTTCAGCCTGCTTGAAGAAGCCCCGGTCGAGCATGGCCTCGGCTTCGCTCTGCCGACGAGTCTCACCGGGCCGGCTCATCGCGCTGCTCCAGCCAGCTCTCGGAGACGCTGCTCCCGCCGAATCCGCGCCTCGTGCCGCCATCGAGTTCCCAGCGAAACCCGGATCCGCTCCTTCTGCCACGGCGGCAGATGAACCGTGTCGTGGCACCACCAGCTGCCGTTGCGAGTCCACAGATGACCGTTCCCATGGCTCCCGTCGACACGAATCGACAGGACGCCGACCATTCGATCACCTTCACCTTCCGACTGACCTTCCAGGACCTTCTGCGTCTCTGACACGGTCGCGACCCCCTTTCAACTCAAGGAAGCGCAGCAGGAACCCGGAGCTTGGTTCGGAAGCACGTCACCGCCTTCCGCGCATCGATCATCCCGCCGATCGGGTGATCAAACCACCTTGGCCTCC
>JANTFM010000285.1 GCA_024763475.1 Acidobacteriota bacterium
CCAACACCACAGGGATCGCCACAGGTCAGAACGAGCGTGGCCTTCCCCGCGTCTCGTGGACTGTCCGACGGTTCGCCTTTCGCCGAGGGCATCAGAGGGCTTCCCCTGCGGGATCCTTGAGCAAGTACTTGATGTAGTGCTTGAAGACCATCAGGTTCGAACCGTTCTCCCGATGCACCTTGATGCATGTCTCGTCATACCACTCGATGCAACCACGCAGCTCCTCACCATCGTGCATGACGATCAACATCGGTGTCTTGGAGTTCATCTGCTTGAGGTAATAGAACTCCTCCGCATGGGTCTTCTGCGGCGGCAGCGGCTTTCTCCGCGTCATGTCGGAGCCGGGTTTCGTTGCTTTCCTGTCCATGAAGGTCCGATTCCTCCTGGCCCAAAGCCCAGGGCGCTAGCAGGCGCGCAAGATACCATGAGGACCTGCATCCGCTCAATCTCGTGCAGGACCAGGCTCTCGGAACGAAGATCCCTCAGCGAATCGTCACAGACTCGCTCCAAGGCTCTTGAATTCGATCTTCGTAGCCCTTGCGCACTTCGATCGTAGACGAATCCCAGACCTGCTTCATATAGGCTTCGAAGGCGGGCTTGTACTTCTTGGCGCGCACCATGTTCTCACAGCGTTCCCGGACCTCTTCGAAAGGAGCGACGGTATCTTCGACCCGCTCCTCCACCACGATGACATGCCAGCCTTGCTTCGTGCGGAGGGGCTCCGAGACTTGGCCCACCGGCAAGACCCGCACGGCTGCAGCAATCGACTCGACCAGATCGGAGGGGGACACCGGACCGATCTTGCCCTCGATCGCCTTTGAAGGCGCTTCACTGTAGGTCTTGACCAAGGTGACGAAGTCAGCTCCCTCCCGGACCCTCCTGACAACATCCTCTGCATCCTGGAGTCGTGCGCCGCCCGGGGAGGAATCGAGGATCACGATCTCGCGGAAGACAACATGGCCCTGCGTCGTATAGTCGTCGCTGTGTTCCTTGTACACCTCGAGCGCCTCGGCCTCGGTGACTGCGAGCTTGTCGCTCACCTGTTGCTGGATGACAACCTCCGGTACCGCCGAATCCATGAGCCTCTCGACCAACTCGTCGCGCTCCATTCCCACCTGCGTGAGCATCTTGTCCAGCTCGGTGAGGTTAGGAATGTCGCGGGACTTCATAAAGCGCTGGAGCAGGTCGTCCTTGAGCGCCTCGATGTTGAACATGCGCTCTGCATCCTGCACCATGAGGCGGTTGAAAATCAGGGTGAGGAGAGTCTCCGCCTTGATCTTCTCGACTTCTTCAGGAACCTTCTCAGCAGGTGTCTTCCCCTGCATCAGGGTCTGGATCATCATCTGTTCCTGGGCCTGAACATCCGAGAGCAGAACGACGTCATCGTTGACCCAGGCAACGATGTCTTCGACGAGTTCCTCCTTGGCCGGTTGCAGCGCCTGACCCTGCACGGCACCCGAGGTCAGCAACACCAGGATCAGGATTACGAGGTACAGGTTCGCCTTCTTCATCACGACTCTCCGCGCCACTACCGGGTTATCCCGCCGAGATCGGGGGCTCGCACACCCTCCTCGCGGGCCAGTTTTCCCAGGCGCTCGATCCTCAGTTGATCGAATCTCTCCTGGAATAGCTTGTGTTCGATCATCTCACGCTCGCGGGCCCGCCCGGGATCCGGATCCCGGTTTCGTGCGTCGAGCTGGAAGAGATAGTAATACCTGCCGACGAGAACCGGGCGTGAGACGCCCCCTTCCGGCAAGGATCCCAGGGCCCGTGCCGCAGCCTCGGGAAGATTGGCAATCGGCACCTGCTGGACGGCACCACCGTCCGGTCCGAGGGTCAGTTCCGCCGCCACGCTGCTGAAAGGCTCGTGTTTTCGGACGATCCTCCGGTAGGCATCGTCCGCCACGGTCTTCTCCTCGACGAGAATCTGCCGAAAGACCATGAAGCTGCGAGCCCCGAGCCGTGGCGCCTTGCCGAGTCGCGATGCCACATCCTCCGGCGAAATCCTGACCTCGCCCGCCAGAACGGTCTCCTCGTAGGCCCGAGCCAGCAGGGCCCTTCGCGCCTCGATCTTCAGCTCGTCCTCCGAAGCTCCGGTTTCGAGCGCCTCGAGCGCGGCGACCTCATCGGCCTCCTGCAAGGAATCAACACTCACCCCAAGCCTCTCTGCGGCCCGCGCAAGGAGAACTTCCGCGTAGAGCTGCTCGCGCAACTGTTCGGCGACGACCGGCTCGAGTTCTTCCTGGTTCAAGCCAAGCTCACGCTGGATATAGCGCTGGAACTCACCATCACTCACGAGGCGTTGGCCGACCTGGATCCTGCGCGCGGACGACTCCGTTCCCTCGTGCGGGTCACTCTTCCGGCAGGACCCGACAAGGCCGAGCGCGAGGGCGACCAGCAGCAGCACGGGAAGTTTTCGGGCTCTGTTCATCATGCTTCCTGCACAATCCTCGAGAGGGCTAGGCGAGCGGCGACGATTCGGTCCGCACGGGAATCCCCCACGCGCAGCTTGAGGACGCCCGCCGGGGTCAACTGCGCGCCGGTGTCTCGCTCGAGGAGCTCGATGATCCGGTCTGCATTCACCCGTGGATGATCACCATACCTCACCGCGATCCCATCGCCAGCCCAATCGATGGCCACGGCCCCCTGCTCCGCGGCCATGATCCGCAGCTCGGCGAGACGGAAGAGATCGCGGGCGGGGCCTGGAAGGCGACCATAGCGATCCTCTGTCGCATCCAGGACTTGAGAGACTTCATCCCGGCTCTCTGCCCGGCTGAGTTCCTTGTACACACCGAGGCGTTGCCCCGGGTCCGGCAGGTACTCCTCGGTGAGGTGCGCTTCAACACCCAGGTTGATTGCGACGGGCTCCGGAACCTGGGCTGGCGCGACGCCCTTGAGCTCTCGGACCGCCCTCTCGAGCATCTGCACATAGAGCTCGAAGCCGACGGCGGCGATGTGTCCAGACTGGCGAGCCCCAAGGAAATCGCCCGCTCCACGGATGTCGAGGTCAAGGGCGGCGATCCGAAAGCCGGATCCCAGATCGGAGAACTCCACGAGGGCGGAGAGGCGGCGGCGCGCCACGGGAGACAATCCCCGGCGGGAGGGTACGAGCAGGTAGGCGTAGGCCCGAAGGTCCGATCGTCCAACCCTGCCACGCATCTGGTAGAGCTGACTCAACCCGAACTTGTGTGCGTCGTCGACGAAGATCGTGTTCGCCCGCGGGATATCCAACCCGTTCTCCACGATCGAGGTGGCGACGAGGACCTGGGCCTCGCCCCGGATGAAGCGCAGCATGACGGACTCAAGCTCGCGTTCGGGCATCTGGCCGTGGGCAAACGCCACGGATGCTTCGGGTACGAGCTGCCGGACCCGTGAGGCTACGCTCGCGAGGCCCTGGATCCTTGGATGGATGAAGTAGACCTGCCCTCCGCGCCGCAATTCGTTGCGAATCGCCGCCGAGATCAGCGAGTCGGACCAGGGCGCGATATGGGTCTGGATCGCCAGGCGGTTGCGGGGTGGCGTCTCGATTACGGAAAGATCCCGCGCGCCCGCAAGGGACATCTGCAGGGTGCGGGGAATCGGCGTCGCACTCATGGCGAGAACGTGAACTCCGAGGGCCAGGCGTTTGAGTGCCTCCTTGTGCTTGACCCCGAACCTCTGCTCCTCATCGATGACGAGCAGGCCGAGGCGGCGAAAGGTCAGGTCCTTGCCCAACAGGCGATGAGTGCCGATCAGGATATCGACCTTCCCCTCCGCGCATTCCGCGATGATCCTGCGGACCTTGGCCGCGGGAACCAGCCGGGAGACCGCTTCCACTCGCACGGGCCAGGCCGCCATGCGGGCCCGGAAGGTCGTCAGGTGCTGGAAGGCCAGCACCGTGGTCGGCACGAGAACGGCAACCTGCCAGCCCTCCTGCACGATCTTGAACGCAGCCCGCAAGGCAACCTCCGTCTTACCGTATCCGACATCACCGCACAGAAGACGGTCCATTGGGCGCGCGGTGGCAAGGTCGGACTTGATATCGGCCAGCGTGGCCACCTGGTCTGCCGTCATGTTGTGGGGGAAGGCCGCCTCGAACTCCCGCTGCCAGACACTATCATCGCCAAAGACCGGCGCACGCACGGTCCGGCGGTGGGCATAGAGCTCCAGGAGTTCCTTGGCGATCTCCTGGACGGCACGCCGGACGCGACGCTGGCGCTTCTCCCAACCGAGACCACCGAGCTTGTCGAGCGGCACGACCGCCTGCTCTCCTCCGGAGTACTTCCCGATCAGATCGAGTCGGGTGACTGGCACCATCAAGCGGTCCCCGGCGGAGTACTCGAGAACCAGGAGTTCCTCCCCCGTGACCGGGCGACGGCGCAAGCCGGTGTAGCGGCCCACGCCGTGGTCAACATGAACGACGAGATCGCCTTCCTTCAGGTCGCGAAAGTCGGAGATGAACGCATCACCCGCCCTGCGGCGACGCGGTGGGGGTGGGGGTGGATCGGCCCCGAAAAGCTCGGGCTCGGCGAAGAGGAGTGCTCCCCCATCGCGAAACTCGACGCCCTGCCCCAGGTGTCCGTTGCCGAGCACGATCTCGCCCGGCTCCGGTGGCCAACTCGTCTCGTCGCTGAGCACTCGGAAGGGGAGCTGGGCGCCCTCGAGGATCTCCTGCAGGCGCTGCAGGCGACCCGTACTGTGAGTCAGCAGGACCACCGGCCTGCCCGCGCGGGACCAGGTGGCCACGAAGTCAGGAAGCTCGTCGAGTCTCTCCGAGAAGTCCAGCGGCGGACGCCCGGCGAGATCCAGAGCCTCTCGCTCGCTGCCCGCAGGAAGCGGCAACTCGCTCAACTCGAGCGAGGCGGCAGCGAGCCGGGACCTCAGATTCGACGGGGACTCATAGAGTTCGAGAGGCGGAGGAAAATCACTCCCCTCCAGTTCCTCGAAAGCACTTTCAAGGTCCTCCCACCTCTCGGCAAGAACATCTTCGACACCGTCTGGGTCCCAGACGATCAGTCGATGAGCCACCAGCTCCGTCAAGGCGACGAGATCCTCGTGGTAGAGGCGGGGGGCGCCTTCGACACCCGCGAGGGTTTCTTCGAGCAGGCGGGGAAGACCATCCTCGGTGGCCGGCAGGTCGGCGAGGACCTGCCGGGCCCGCCCGACGAGGCGATCAAGGAGCGCGTCCGCCTGGGAGAGGTCGATGGGCGCCTCGCGCGCGGGCAACCAGCGGAATCTGCCGATCTTTCCGGTACTCCGCTGGCTCGAGGGGTCGAAACGCCTGATGCTCTCGACCTCGTCACCCCAGAGCTCGACTCGAAGCGGCCCCTCCTCTTGTGGCGGCCAGATATCAAAGAGAC